>JAYYEE010000489.1:0-2786 GCA_036160175.1 Planctomycetota bacterium | reverse complement strand
CGAGAGCAAAGGTGATGCCGGTGGTGCTACGAATGGCAGCTCTTCCAAAGTGTTTTCTGCAAAGCAATGTAATGAAGAGGCTTGCGTCGTTACTTGGCATCGCCCACGGGACTGTAGGGCTACGCGCGCAGCGACAAACTGTCAGCCTCATCGAGAGTGCGCCTAAGGCGGTGCGCCATTCTGGCAGCCTCGCGCGTCGGCGGCGACGGCGCTTCTGCTCGGCGGCGCTGGTCGCGAGCTGCCTCGGCCTTGGCCTCGCCCCGGTTCGCGCGCAGGGAGAGGGCCTCTCGATCGACCTCCGCAGCGGGCGGAAGCTCGTGGCGCAGCGCCTCGTCGGGGATCAGGCGAGCGGCTACGTCGCCAAGGTGGGCGGGCAAGCGGTGCGCTTCTCGCACGCCGACCTCGTCGCGATCCAGCAGGGAGCGGCTGCGGCGCCGGAGCTGCTGCGCTTTGAGTTGGTCGGCGGAGAGCGAGTGTTCGGCGCGATCGTCGGCGGCGACGCCGACGGGGACGAGGTCCGGGTGCTGTCGCCGGTGCTTGGCGAGCTGGGCGTCCCGCTCGACCGCCTCGCTGCGGCCGTGCATCCCGGGGTGCACTCTGGCGACCAGGTCGTGCCGGAAGGAGTCGATGAGGCGCTCTTCCTCGAGACCCCGCGCGGCTACGACCTCGTCGCTGGCACCCTGTTCCGGTTCGGCGCCGACGGGCTCGAGTTCCAGGCAGACGGCGACGCAGAGGCGCGTTGGTATGCCCCCCGCAAGTTCTCCGCGCTGCGGCTGCGCGGCGGCGTCGACCGCGAGGTGGTCGCGGGCTTCACGCTGCTGACGCGCAGCGCCGACCGGCTGGGGGTGACCCTAGACGGATGCAACGAGCAGGGGGTCCAGGTCACGCTCGAAGGCGGCGCGAGCGCGCTGGTCGCGTGGCGCGACGTCGGCTGCCTCGTCGTCGAGCGCGACGTGCGGCACCTCTCGACGATGCAGCCAAGCGAGGTCGTTGAGCGCGGCTTCGACGGTCCGGCGGTGCTGCGTTGGCAGCGCGACCAGAGCGTCGCCGGCGGCGAGCTGGGCGCGCGCCGGCGCGCGTATGGCCGCGGGCTCGGCGTGCACAGCAAGAGCCGGTTGACCTACGTGGTGCCGGACGGGGCCACCCATTTCCGCGCCGCCGTGGCGTTCGACGACGTCGTCAGCGCGCTGCCTCTGCGCGCGCACGCGGTCGCGCGCGTCGCCCGGAACCGCGAGGTCCTCTTCCTCGCCGAGGACCTGCGTCCTGGCGCGCCGATACGCGACGTCGGGCTACACCCGGTTGAGCCGGGCGACACGATCACGCTCGAGGTCGAGTTCGGTGAGGGGCGGGACCTCGGCGACCGCGTAGACTGGCTCCTGCCGCTGTTCCTGATGCGCCGCGGCGCCTGACCATGACGCTCTCTGTCGCGCTCGCTGGGGGACTGTCGCTCGCGGTGTGCGGGCTGGTCTGCGTGCGCACGGCCTCGCCCGCTGCTCGTTGGTCGGCGCTCTTGGTCGCGCTGGCGTTGGCGGCGATCGCCGCGATGGCGGACCGGACCGTAGCTAGGGCCGTGCCGCCGCGTCCCCAATCGGTCGAGCTGGTCGGCGACGCCGAGGCTCGCCGAACGGGTGTGCTGCGCGCTGCCGCTAGAGCTGGTCCGCGGGTCCAGGAGCTGTCGCTCCGATGGGCCGGCGGTTTGCCCTCGCCAGCGCCGTCTGCGGCGATCGGCGCGCAGTCCGCGGCGCCGACCCCGATGCCTTTCGCGCCAGACGACGTGCGCATCCGCGCCGCGTCACGCGACGAGGTGGAGCGCCCGACCGCGCTCGAGCTCGAGGTGGCGGGGCTGCAGCGCGAGCTGTCTGGAGAGCTGGTCGTGCGAAGCCCTGACGGCGACATCCTGCGGCAGGAGGTCCTCCTCGGCGCCGGCGCCGTGGAGGTCTCCTTCACGCCGACGCGGGCCGGTGATTACGAGGCCGTCCTCGAGGTCGCGGTCGGCGCGCACCGCGTGACCGCGTCGGGGAGCTTCACGGTCGCGCCGCCGAGCGAGGTGCTCGTCGTCGAGCCGAGCGGCGTCGTTGCGAGCGCCCTGCGCGCCCAGGGGGTGCGGGTGCGTGAGGAGGCGCAGTGGCCGCTCGATTGGCGCAGGCACCAGCGCGTCGTGCTCGGCCGCAAGCTGTTCGGCCCGCAGCAGCGCGCGCTGGCCGATGCGGTCCGAGACGGCGTCGGCGTCTTCGTGCTCGCGGCGGCCTTCGGCCCAGAGGGCTCCGCGCTCCGCGATCTGTTGCCCGTCCGCCCGCTCCCGGTCCGCGCTGCGGACGGCGCGGGGACTGGCGGCGGCGTGACCTCCGATGACGAAGCGGCGCCGCAGCCCGAACCGCCGCCGCCGACGCCGCCGGATCGGATCGGCGACACCAGCGGCGCCGGGCCCATCTCCGAAGAGCCGGTCGAGGTCGACAAGCACGCCATCGCGATGGTGCTGGTCGTCGATCGCTCAGCGAGCATGGGCACGATGCTCGCCGACGGCATGAGCAAGATGGCCTACGCCCGCACAAGCGCGCTCCGCACCGCGCAGGCGCTCGGCGAAGGCGACCGCGTCGGCCTCGTCACGTTCGGCGATCAAGGTGCCGGCCGGATCGACCTGCCGTTGACGGACGCTGCGGAGCGGGAGGTCGTCGAGCGAGGCATCGAGAAGCTGGTGGAACGGCAAGAGTGGACCTTTTTGCTGAGCGGCCTGCGCAGCGCCCACGCGCAGCTGCGCGACGCCGAGGCCGCCGTCAAGCACGTGG
>JAYYEE010000488.1:0-7622 GCA_036160175.1 Planctomycetota bacterium | reverse complement strand
CTCCTCGCTGGCGAACGAGATGCCCGAGACCGTCGCCTTGACCGTAGCCCCTTCACCAGCCCGCGCAGGCTCCGTGACCACGAGGCTGTCGAGGACCAGCGTGCGGCCCGGCGCCCTGCAAGACTCAAGAAAATACGCGAGCGTCGGCTCGTCGCACTGAACTTGCATGGTCACGCGCTGCTGCTTCATCAACTGGCTGATGTCAACGCCGCCCCGGCGGCGGCTTCGCCCGCGGCCCATGGACCCTCGGCGCCGCGTGCTCTCGAGCTTCAGCGACGCGATCGCCGTCAAGCCCATCGCGCTCGCGTCATCCGCGAGCACCCGATCATGCGCCGCGAACAGGCGCTTTTGGATCTCGTCGATCACGTTGAGACCAAAGAGCGTGCTGCGAATCTGGTCGATCCCGCTCGGCACCTCCCACGAGACATCGCCCTCTTCGACGGCGACGTCGCGGTCACTGGCGGCGTTGACGATGGCCAAGCGCAGGTCGCGTCCGGTCAAGAACAGGTGCTGCGGCGCAGGGCCGCTCCACGAGCGATACTCTGGCGCGGCGTTGAACGTGAGCTGCTCGGTCAGGCGCGCGCGCTCCGCCGTCAGCTGTTCGCTCTCCTCCTGCGCGGCGCCGAGCTCGCGCGACTTGTAGGCTTCGCGGAGGGTGTCCTGCCGGCGCGGCAGCGGACCAGGCGCCGTAAACGAGTCAACGATCGCGCCCCCGATGAGCCAGACGACCGCGCCGATCGCGCAGCCGACGAGCCACTGCTTGTTCTCCTGGGCGAATTCTCCGACGTCCATCAGTTCGCTCCCTTGTCGCCGAGTTCGATCGTGAAGACCACGCGCTTGGCGCTGTCTGGGCTTGGCCGCTCCTTCATGTCGACGACCAAGCGATCCTTGATCACCGGGTCGTCGCGGAATTTCTGGTAGAAGTCGACGATCACCCGGCTGGGGTCGACGCCGTTCAGCTCCTTGGCCGCCACCTCAACCGTGACCGTCGGCGCGGCTTCGGCGCCAGGCCGGCCGCGCTTGCTGCCGACCTCGCGCTTCTCAATCCAGAGTTGCGGCTGCAGGTGCCGCGTCACCGCCCGCTGCACCCGCAGCAAGCCGTGCAGCGGCAGCGCGCGCTGCTGCAGGTTCTGCACCAGTGCGCGGTCCACTTCGTTCTGCTCGATCAGCTGCGCGGCCTCTTCGTGCGTTCGGTTGACGCTGCTGACCATGCGCCGCATCCCGCTGCTGTATCGGTCGCGCTCCACCGCCTGGTCTTGGTTGTATTGGACCTGAAGCCCGAAGACCCCCGCGACCACCAAGCACGCCAGGATGTTGTAGATCGTACGCTGCTGGAACCGCTGCTTCTTCCGGACGGCCTCCGGGAGGATCTCCAGCGAATACAAGGTGTCGTCGAGACCGCTGACGGCCAGCCCGAGCGCAACCGCGGCCTCGTGGCGCATCTGCTCGAGCTGCTCGGCGTCGTCAGGTGGCAGCGCGCTCAGATCGACGTTCGCGAACGGATCGAACAGCTCGACGGGGCACCGGAGGTTTTCACGGAGCAGCCCGCGGAGCCCGCGGAGGCGCGCGCCACCGCCGCATATCAGCACCTTGTCGAGCCGCAGATCGTTGATCTTCGTCTGAGCCTTGCAGAAGGACAGCGAGCTGTTGATCGCGGCTGGGATCGAGGTCGCGGCGCTCGCCGCAGCCATCGTGACCTTCTCCGCCTGCCCGGACTTGTAGTTTCCACGACTCGCCGGATCGAGGTCGAGCAGGTCCCTCTTCAGGACCTCGGCCTTGCGCGCAGAGACGTTGAAGTTGCTTGCGATCGCCTCGTCCAACACCTTCGTTCCGCTCGTCAGATTGCGCGCGAACAACAGGTCCGTGCCGCGCACGATCGCGAGGTCGGTGGTCTCATGCCCTATGTTCACCAGCGCGACGACGGCGTCGGCGTCGACCGGCCCGCACTTCAGATATGCGTTGTAGAGCGCCGTGCAATTAGGGACGAAGGCCGTGACCGCGCCGCCAGCGGCGCCCACGTCAGACTGCAGCCGGTCCAGCGCGTCGTCCTTGGCGAGGGCCAGCAGGACGGTGTCGCTGCCGGAGTCGTCGTCGATCGGCAGCAGGTTGTAGTCAGCGGAGAGGGCGCCACCCGATTGCTGCGCGAGGTCTTGGATCTCAAGGTCCATCAGGTTCCGCAGCTGCCAGTCCGGCGTCGGCGGGACCTGGCTGTAGCGCAAGGTCATATCGCGGCCAGCGAGGCCGCAAGCCGTGCCCTTCAGCGGAATGCCTGACTCTGCGAGCGAGGCGCCCCCATCTGTTGCCGGTAGCCCGGCGAAGCGGAGGACGCTGACGCCGTGCTTGCCGACTTGGGCGACGAGGACCTTGGCGCTGTGGCTTCCGATGTCGACGGCCGTTGCTTTGCTTGCCATGGGGTCTTGCGTGGTGTGCTTATTGTTCTCTGTGTTCGCTCGTCGAGCTCAGTCTCGACCGCCCTGCCCGTCGTCCCCGCCCGCCTCCTCGACCGGCGGCAGGTGCTTCGAGATGTAGTCTTCGACCATCTTCTGCAGCGCGGCCTCCGAGACGGCGCCGAAGGCCGCCGCGAGGGCCTGCAGGCGCTCACGCTGCTCGCTGTAGGTCGTGCGATCAAAGGCCAGCAGCCGCGCTGACGCCTTCTCACGCAGCGCCTCCAGCGCGGCGAGATCCTCGACGTTGGCCTCGCCATACAGCGCCAAGATCTCGTCGACGCCCTCCAGCACCCGCTCGTAGCCGCCCCGGGTATCGAAGAACCCAGCTTGCTCGAAGTCTCGCTGCAGCTGCCGCGCCGACGCCGCTTGGCCCGCGAGGACCTGCGCTCGCAGCTGCTGCGCGCGACCGAGCTCCGCGGAATCCATCGGCCACTCCGCCACGAGCTCGTCGAGGATGCCCAGCGCCTGACCCGGCGAGCCCTCCGCCACCGCGGACTGCGCGCTCCGCACGCTCGCAGCAGCGCGCTGACGCGCGCCGCGGAAGCCGACCACGAGCGAGGCCTTCGACGCAGCGCACGACAGGATGTAGTCGCCGTCACGGTTGAGGCCGCGGACCAGCGTGTCTTCGTCGAAGCGCAGCAGCGCCCTGGTCCCGAAGCTCCCAAACAACACGCGGCTCGCTCGGAACTCGGAGGACGCAGGCTTCGACGCGAACCCCGCATCGGCGGCGGCGGCCATCAACCCGGCGCCCGAGTCGGCAGGCAGCACGAAGGCCAACGAGCCAACCTCGCTGGCCTCGATGCGGTAGCCGTCTTGTTCACCTGCGACCGACACCGCGCTGCCGACGTCAGAGAGGAAGCACTGACCTGCGTCCATGAGCCCCTGCAGCGCCTCGGGCACGTCGCCAGGGGCGAGCCCGATCACGGTTGCGGGGCTTTCCGGATCGGCAGATCGGACCGCGAGCGCCCCGCCGAACCCGAAGGCAGTCAAGCCCGAATCGAGCTTGATCTTCAGGTCGTTCGCATCGCCGCCGTCGACGACCGAGATGTCATCAACGTGCGCTTCGGACTCCGCGTCT
Organism: Planctomycetota bacterium; assembly: GCA_036160175.1. Classification (GTDB taxonomy): domain Bacteria; phylum Planctomycetota; class UBA1135; order UBA1135; family UBA2386. The sequence continues at coordinate 4,097 of JAYYEE010000488.1, read as the reverse complement.
GGCAGGATCCCGACAGCCTCGACGCGCAGCTGATCGCAGCCGTCGGGGACCGTCACGGTCGCCTCCAGCCGCTGCCAGCCATCACACGCGACCAGCTTCGTGCCGCTGACAAACCGGAAGGGTGACTCTTCGTTTGCAGCGAAGGCCACGACGCGGACGCCCACCAAGCCAGCGCCGAGCGTTCGCCCGTGCGCGGCCACGGTCAGGGTGCGCCCCGCGAAGACCTGGATCGCTTCCTCCAACTTGAGGACGGCGAAGCCCGCATCCGAGGCGCCAGCCGCAGACACGGCGCCGTCCTCCGCGGCTTCCCGATACGCGCTGAAGCCGCCCGAGCCAGTGTGGGCATCCCCGGTCGCCCGGAAGCCGACGCCGCCAGCCTTGAGGATCCAGCCGAGGTCACTCTCGCAGCTCCCTGCTTCATCCGGGAGTCGATTGCCGGCGACCGACATCGCTTGGCGACGCTGTGGCGCGACGCCAGCGCCTTGCGTGCCGGGCGCGCCCTGCTGCATCCACCACCAGTAGCCACCGCCGCCGCCAAGGACCACCAGCAAGACCAATAGCAGCCCGACGGGGCTGCCTCGCTTCTGCAGGCGCGCGGCGTCGAGCTTGCGGAGCGAGAACTCGTCCGACGCGTCGTCCGCGGCAGCGCTCGGCTCCCCCGCTGCGCCGAAGCGCACGCGGAGCCGCCCGACCGTGATCACGTCACCGGGAGTCAGGACGACCTCGTCGATCCGCTTGCCGTCGAGGAACGTCCCGTTGGTCGAGCCGAGGTCCTTGAGCACGAGCCTGCCAGCGTCTGGCGTCAGCTCACAGTGGACACCCGAGGTCTTCTCATCGGCGAGGACGAGGTCGTTGCCCGCCTTGCGACCGATGCGGAGCACCGAGTCGCCGACGGAGAGAACTTCGCCAGCTCGATCCCCATCGAGGATCTCGAGGACGTAGTTGGCCATGCTGGAATATCTTGAGGGGTCGTGGCGACACCAGAGGCGTCGAGGCCGGCGGGGAACCGGTGAGGCTCGACTCCGCCGGACGCGAAGGGAACCGCCGCGCATCGCACCCTCGGGCCCGGGCGCGACGCGTGACCGGAACAAACTACCCGCAGGTGCCTGCACCGCAAGGTACTGTCGACGCTGGCGGTTGTTACCGAGATTCCTAGAGTCTCTCCCTGAGCGGATGGCCAACCTGTATCACGTCCCCGAACTCCCCGAGCCTGGACCGGCGACCCTCGAGGGCGACGTCGGCCACCACCTGGTCCGGGTGCTGCGCGTGCGCCCTGGCGACGAGGTCCTGCTCTGCGACGGACGCGGCCGAACGACCCGCGCGGTCATCGTGTCGACAGGGCGGCGAGAGGTCGCCGTCGACGTCGGACCTGCCACCGCCCACCAGCCCCCCTGCCCTTCGGTCCTGCTCGCGTTCGCGTGCCCCCGCCCCGCGCGCGCGGACTGGCTGATCGAGCACGGGACCGAGGTTGGCGTCGCCGCATTTCAGGCGATCTGGACCGAGCGGAGCCGCCCGCAGCAGGTGCGGGTCGATCGCTGGCGCAAGATCGCCGCCGCCGCCGCCGGCCAATGCGCACGCCCACACCTCCCCGACGTCCGGGAGCCGCTGGAGCTCGGCGCGTTCCTCGCTTCGGCGCTCCCCGCGCGGCGGCTGCTCGCCGCGGGCGACGGCGGGCCCCTAGAGGAAGCTGGCGACCCGCTCCCTGCGGCAGTCCTGATCGGCCCCGAGGGCGGGTTTACGCCGACGGAGACGGATTCCATCGCGGCAGCTGGCTTCGTCGCGACCTCTCTAGGCCCCCACAGTCTCCGCACCGAGACCGCCGCGCTGGTCAGCGCCGCGCTCCTGCTGCAAGCCGCCCGTCGCTAAGTCTAGCTGCGGACCATGCACATCTAGCGAGGGGCAGGCTCGCTCGGAGCCGGCCCGCGCCGACGAGTCGCTAGTTGCCGAGCGTCACGTTGACGCCGTTGGTGACGATGAGCCCGAGCTGGTTGGCGCCTGCGTCGAGGACGGCCCACTGGTGGAACAGCGCGACGCCAGCGAGCGCGCTGTTGCCTGGGACCGCGAAGCCGAGGCTCGCGGACCCTGCCGCGGTCGTCGTCGCTGGGAGCAGCACGTCGGGCGAGACCAGGAGCTCGCAGCCTGGCGCGTTGGGCAGCTGCGCAGGCAGAGCGACCCCGCCGCCGAACGTGTCCGAGTAGCCCGACACCAGCACGGCGAGGCCCGACGGCGCGGCGTCGACGCAGTCGATGTTGTAGGTCGTCCCCAAGACGGGCAGCGCGTCCGCGCTGGCCGACGGCGTCGGGAAGAGCGGCTGCGTCGTGCACTGCACCGACCAGGACGGCCGCATGATCTGGAAGCTCCACGGCCCCGCGCCCGTCCGGCGGTAGCCGAGGTTCACGTTGCCGCCGACGAGGTCGCTCAGCAGCGTAGTCTGCGGGGTGTTGTCGACGCCGATGTAGTAGGACGACGGCACATTGATCGGCGGGTTAAAGGTCGCTGTGTAGAAACCCGCGTTCGGCCCGATCGTGATGCTCGTGGTCGCGATCGGCGTCGGCGCGGGCCCGCTGCCGAGCTGGCCGTAGATCCGAGCGGGGATCGTCACGGAGCCGCCCGTAGAGCGCGTGAAGAGCGAGAAGCTCGTCATGGTCGAAGGCTGGCCAGTGCCGACCCGGTAGACATACTCGTCGGTCGACGTCACCTGGTTCAAGGCGCCGCCGGTGGAGTTGAGCTGCGCGCAGGTCGGCACGCTGATCTGCGTCGAACCCGGGCAGCCCGCGCCGAAGGTCCCGTTGGTCGCGATCGTGGAGCCGCCAGGGACCTCGGTTTGCACCTGGACGAACGGGGCGCCCGCGCCGGGACGCGCCTCCGCGATCTCGGCCAGCGACGTGCCGGGCGCGATGTCGGCGTCGAAGCCGAAGTTGTAGATGGTGTTCCACTCGAGCGCGTTCTGGCCGACCGGCGCGCTGAACACGATCCGGTTGTTCACCCGGGCCGCCGTCCAGTCGTTGCTCACGTCGTCGTCCAGGTCGCCAAACGTGAAGTTCGTCGCCGTCGCGTTCGCATCGATCGGGACCTCAAAGGTCGCGCCGCCGCGGCTGTTGTCGACGTTGTGGATGGCGTATTCGTAGTGGTATTGGCCGCCGCCGAGCGACGTCACCTTGACCGCGACGTAGAACTTGCCGTCGTCGCTGCCGTTGCCGCCGGCCTCCACGCTGGCGCCCTGCCAGCGATCCAGCACCGTGCCGATGTCCATGCCGGTGGTGTTGCTGAAGAACCACGTGCCGCCGGACTGGCTGGGCGAGAAGCCGCGGTGCGCGATGTTGTCGTCGCGGTTGTTGCCAGACTCGCCGTTCAGGACCAGCTGCAGCGCGTAGAAGTACTCCGCGCCCGGCGCGAGCAAGTCCTGCTCTTTCACCGTGCAGCGGTTGTCGACGTTGTCGAAGATGTTCGTCGAGAGGCTGTTGATCCCGTCTGCCGGCTCGGGGTAGCCGGCCTGCATCGGGTCGCCGATGTCGAAGTAGCTGCCGAGCGGGTTCCACTCACCGAGCCACGGATCGATCTCCTCTGGTGGGCCCAGGTCATTGCGGTTCGCGTTGTTGCCGGCGCCGTAGGCGTCGCCGCAGCCGACGCCCATCAGGTTGCCCGGCGTGCTGGTGTTACAGGGACTGCCGCAACCGCCGACCGTGTAGTTGATCGACAGCCACGCGTGCTTGCAGAACGACCACTCGTTGATCTGCTCGATCCTGTCGTTGTGCACCCGCGCGATGATGAACCCAAAGAACGGGTGGTTCGGCTGCATCGCCGCGAACCACGGGATGTCCACCGAGCCCGGGTTGCACATCTCGTTCATGAACGACATGCCCACCTCACCGTTGTTGGTCGGGCCGCGCCGGCCCCAGTAGGTCAGGTTGCCGATGTCGATGACGGCGCCGTCCAGTCCGGGGACGACGTTGGCTTGGGCGACGCCGCTAGCGGCGAGAAGGAGGGCGGCCGAGAGGCCGGAGATGCGAGGCATCCAGGTGCTCCGTGTTGACAGGTGGAAGGGCGCGACAGGGGTTAAGACAGCTTATCCTACCGCGCCCGCAGACCAGACCAAG
>JAYYEE010000487.1:0-9377 GCA_036160175.1 Planctomycetota bacterium | reverse complement strand
CGCCTGCTGCGCAAGCTGGGCGACCCGGCCACGCGGCGCGCCTGGGCGCGCTGGTTTGACGAAAACGGCTACGACGACGAGGCGCTCGCCAAGCTTCGGCGCGAGGTCGCTGGCAAGGGCAAGTGACCGCGCGGGAGCGCGCTCGGCAGAGTCGAGATGGTCGGGCCGAGAGGATTCGAACCTCCGACCTACTGGTCCCAAACCAGTCGCGCTACCAAGCTGCGCTACGGCCCGACGCAGAGGACTTTACCTTGCGAGGTCGTGGCAAGGAAGGCGCTGCGTCGGTCTGTCTCGTAGCATCTTGGGCATGTCCAAGCTCCTCCGCTCGGGGCTGCTGCTGGCAGCGTTGTCGCTCGGCGCCTGCTCGGTCGCAGGCACCTATGTCCCGCCCGCCGCGGGCGCGCCCGCGGCGACGCTGGTGGGGGAGGACGCGCCGCTCTGGTCCAACCCGTCGCCGCTCGGCTTGGTCGGCAAAACGCGCTTCACCCGCGTCAATGACGACACCCTGCCGCGCTCAGCGTGGTCGGGCTACCCGTCGCAGCTGCGCGTCCCGCCTGGCAAGCACTACGTCGAGGTGCAGGGCGAGCTGCGCATGGACGGCCGCAGCTGGGCGCACGGCAGCCAGGCGTTCTACGAAGCGTTCGAGGCGGGCCGCACCTACTACGTCTCCGTGCGGCCAGCCAAGAAGCCCGGAAAGGTCGAGCTGGTGCTCGCCCCGGTCGACCCCGCGACCGGCGACGGCTAGCGCCGCCGGGGACCGCGTCGCCGCGCGCGCTGGTCCGCTGGCATGGAGGCGTCGCGCCGCCGATCTCGGCCCACCTTGAGGAGCGACTGCCGCAGGGCCTGCAGCTTGGTAAGCTTAAAAGACGCCGCGCCAACGGCCTGCTCGTCCCTTGTTCTCCATGCTGACCGCCCGCGCCCTCCGACCGCTCTTCCTCCTCTTCGCGGCGTCGCTCGGTGCGTCTGCGACCGTGGCGCAGCAGGTCCGCCAGGCGCCCCCGTCGCTGCTGGCGCAGTTCGACGTGCACGCGGGCTCCCTGCAGTCGATCTCGCTGCCGGTGAGCCAGCACGACCGCTTCACGGCGTCCGTCGTGCTCGCGGGTACGCGCTACACCATGGACGTCGCGCTCCACGACGTGCGCGCGCCGAACTTCGAGCTCCTCGAGCGCACCAGCGCGGGCCTCGTGCCCCTGCCGCGCCCAGACTGCGTCACCTACCGCGGCTCGCTGCAAGAGCTGCCGCTGGCGCGCGTCGCCGCGACGGTGGTGGACGGCGCCATGGAGGCGATGATCTACCTGCCGACGACCTCGCCGACCCAGCCCGACACGGTCTGGGTGGTCCAGTCGCTCCGCCGCGTCCAGCCGGCAGCCAGCCCGTCGCTGCACCTCGTCTACAAAGAGACCGACTCCGTCGTGCTGCCGTATCAGTGCGGCACCGACACCACGGGCGCCTCGACCACGCCGCTGCCGGGCGGCGGCGACTTCACCGCGGTCTGCGAGATCGCGATCGAGGCCGACCGGCAGTTCTGGCAGTGGAACAACAACAGCGTCACGCAGACGCAGAACGACGTCACCTCGGTGATGAACCAGGTCGACTTCATCTACGACCGGGACGTCGACGTCACCTTCACCGTGGTCACGATCATCGTCACCACGGCGACGGTCTACACGACCAACGACTCGACCACGCTGCTGAGCCAGTTCTCCAACTTCTGGAACACCAACAACGGCGCCATCCACCGCGACGTCGCGCACCTGTTCACCGGGCGCAACCTGACCGGGTCGACGATCGGCGTGGCCTACCTCGGCGTCATCTGCAGCCAGGGCAACGCCTACGGCCTCTCGCAGTCGGACTTCACCAACAACTTCAACCGGCGCGTGGGCCTGACGTGCCACGAGCTGGGCCACAACTTCTCGGCGCCGCACTGCAACGGCAACAACCCCTGCTACATCATGTGCGCCAGCCTCAACGGCTGCAGCAACAACGTGACGCTGTTCGGGCCGACCGCCGCCGCGCAAATCGACGGCTACGCGCACAACTCGATCTGCATGCCGCCGCCGGCCGCGCCGCCGGTCCTGACCTCAGCGAGCCCCGCGACGGCGACGGTCTTCTCGCCGGGCGGGCTGACGCTGCAGGGCACGGGGCTCTCGACCGTCGACTCCTACACCGTCGCCGGACAGACCTTCACCGGCGGCTTCGCCGTGCAGAGCGACAACCAGGTCTCGATCAGCATCCCGCAAGGCACGGCGCTCGGGCCGACGGCCGTCACGGTGAGCAACCCGCTCGGGACCAGCAACCCGATGACCTTCTCCTACACGCTGACGCAGCCGCCGCGGCTGCGGTCGACGGCGCTGGTGCCGCCGGCGGGCGGGGTCGCGTCGTTCGACTTCGGCGGCGTGCCCGGCAACCAGTGGTTCTTGCTGCTCGGCCTGTCGCCGCTGACGTCGCCGCTCCAAGGCCTCGACGTGCTCTCGAGCCCGCTGCTGCTCGCTGGCGGGACCCACGCGGGGCCGCTCGGCATCGACAACGTCGCGGTGCCGGTCCCCGGCGGGCTGGGCACCCTGCAGTTCTTCCTGCAGGTCGTCGAGGGCGACCCGTCGGGCGTCGCCGCTGGCGCGTCCAACATCACGACGACGATCCTGCAGTAGCGCGTCGTCCTTGACGCGCGCCAACCGGCGACGCGACCGGCGGTTCCCGACCAGCAGCGCGCGGGCGACAGTAGGCGGGTGCGAACTGCCGATGAAGGCGTGCGCGCGGTCGGCCCAGGAGGGCCGCGCTGCGGGCGCTCGGGCGTTCAAGAGGTCCGGGCTGCCCGAAGTGCTGCTCCGACGTCTCCGATGGTTGCGCCGCTCTGGCTCCTGCCGCAGTATCCGCAGGCGCCTCTACCACTAGAGACCACGTGCCAGCCTTGTCCTCCGCAACCCAGCCCGTCGCCGGGCGACCGACCAAGCTCGCGCTGATCGGCAGCGGTTTCATCGCGGACGTGCACCTGCAGGTGCTCAAGAGCGTGCGCGACGTCGAGGTGGTGGCGCTCTGCGACGTCGCGGTCGAGCGGGCCGAACAGCTCGCCAAGCAGCACGGGGTGCCGCGAACCTTCGCGTCGATCGACGAGCTCGCCGGCGGTTGTGAGGTCGACGCGGTCCACCTGCTCGTGCCGCCAGGGCTGCACAAGGACCTCGCCGCCCAGTGCCTCGAGCGGGGGTGGCACACGCTGGTCGAGAAGCCGCTGGTGCTGCGCTCCGAAGAGGTCGCGGCGCTGCAAGAGCTGGCGCTGGCGCGCGGCGTCGTGCTGGCCGTCAACCACAACCAGACCTGGCACCCCGCCATCAAGCACCTCGAGGGCCACGTCGCGGCCGGCCGCTTCGGCCGCCTGGAGCACCTGACCGTCCAGCATCACGTGCCGCTGCGGCAGCTGCAGACCGGCGACGTCGGCCACTTCATGTTCCGGACCGAGGCGAACATCGTCTGGGAGCAGGGCGTGCACCTGTTCTCGATGGTCTACGCGCTGCTCGGCCCCTGTCGCGACGTCCAGGTGATCACCGGGGCGCGGCGCGAGCTGCCCAACGGCGTACGCTTCGTCGAGGAGTGGGTCGCGCGGCTCGAGTGCGCGCGCGGCGCGGCGACCGTGCGCATGGCCTTCGGCAAGCCGTGGCTCGAGACGACGGTGCAAGCGATCGGGACCGACGGCGCGGCGCTGCTCGACCTCGCGCGCGGCAGCTGCTGGCTGCGGCGCAAGACCCGCTGGCTCGACTTCCTCGACGGGGCGCGCAACCTCGCGTCCGGCGCCAAGCACCTGACCGGCCGCGCCTTCGGCGCGCTGTTCGGCTACGCGCTCGGCCTGTTTAAGGTCCGCTTCCCCGACGACCCCTTCCTGCGCAGCATGCGCAGCGCGCTGGACGCGTTCCACCGCGCGGCACGCGGCGACGAGCTGCCGGCCGCGATGACGCCGGCCGGCGCTGAGGACGTGCTCAAGATGTGCGAGCAGGTCGCCGCCGCGGCTGGCGCGCGCCTCGACCCGCCGCCGGCGCCCGCGGCGCTGCCCGCGCCGGGCGCGGCGAGGCCTGGAGAGGTGGTCGTGCTCGGCGGCACCGGCCTGATCGGGCGCCGCTGCGTGCGCGTCCTGCGTAAGGCGAAGCGCCCGGTGACCATGCTGGTCCGCAAGCCGGACCTGCTGCCGCCTGAGCTCCGCGACGGCTCCGTGCGCGTCTTCGTCGGCGACGCCGCCGACCCGACCGCGTTGGCGCAGGCCTTCCAAGGCGCCGAGCGCGTGCTGCACCTCGCCACCGCGGCGGGGCCTGATCCAGCGAAGATGGAGCGCGCCATGGCGGACGCGGTGCGCGCCGCGGGCGAGGCCGCGCGCGACGCGTCGGTGCGGCGCTTCGTCTACGCCAGCAGCACCGCGGCCCTGTGGCTCGGCGACGCTGGCACCGTCGACGGCGCCGCAGGGACGGACCCGCAGCCGACCGCGCGCCCCGCGTACTCGCGCGGCAAGATCGCGTCCGAGCAGGCGCTCGCCGAGCTCGGCGCGCAGGGGCGCGAGGTCACCGTGCTGCGGCCGGCGATCGTGGTCGCCTACGACGGGATCTTCGAGCACTCCGGCGTCGGCTTATGGGTGCGGGACAACCACTGCGTCGGGTGGGGGCTGGGTAAGCACCCGCTGCCGTTCGTACTGGCCAGCGACTGCGCGCAGGCGTTCGTGGCGGCCCTCGACGCGCCGAACGCGGGCGGCAAGGCCTACAATCTTGCCGGCGACGTCGCGCTCTCGGCGCGCGACTACGTCGAGGCGATGGCGGCGCGCACCGGCCGGGACTACCACTTCCACCCGACCCCGCTGTGGTGGATGTGGAGCCAGGAGTTCGGCAAGTACGTGGTCAAGAAGCTGGCGCGCAAGGCGGGGGATTGGCCGGCGTATCGCGACTTCGCGTCGCGCTCGTTCACGACGCAGCTGGACAGCGGCGACGCCAAGATGGACCTCGGGTTCACGCCTGAGAGCGACCGCGGCCGCTTCCTCAGCCGCATCTTCGACGAGCGGAGATGAGCGCGCGCCGCCGTTTCGTCCACGTCTTCGCGACCTTCGGCCCGGGCGGGCCGCAGGTGCGCGCGGCGCAGCTGATCCGGCACTTGGGGCCGGACGTGGAGCACGTCATCCAAGCCGTCGACGGCGTCACGGACGCCGCCGCGCTGCTCGACCCGGACGCGCGCGTCACCATCGCGCCGCCGCCGCCGCGCCGCGGGTTCTTCCGCACGCGCCGCGCAGAGGCTGCGTGGCTGCGCGAGCAGCAGCCGGACCTCGTCTTGACCTATAACTGGGGCGCGATCGCAGGGCTCGCCGCCGCCAAGCAGCTGGGCCTGCCGTTGATCCACCACGAGGACGGGTTCGGCCCGGACGAGGTGCATAAGCGGCTGCCGCGCCGCAACTGGACGCGGCGCTGGCTGCTGCGCGACGTGTCCGTGGTGGTGCCGTCGCAGGGGCTGCGTGAGATCGCCCGGGCCGAGTGGGGGGTGGACGCTGAGCACCTCGTCAACGGGGTCGACCTCGAGCGCTTCGCGCCGGTCGGCGCGGAGCCTGACGAGCTGGTCATCGGCAGCGTCGGAGGGCTGCGCCCCGAGAAGGACTACGCGACGCTGCTGCAGGCGGTCGCGAGGATGCAGCACCCTGCCCAAGTCCGCCTCGTCGGCAGCGGGGCCTTGGAGGTCGACCTGCGCGCCGAGGCCGCGCGGCTGGGCCTCGCCGACCGCGTGACGTTCGTCGGGTTCGCCAGCGACACCTCGGTGCACTACCGAGACTTCACGGTGTTCGCGATGTCTTCGCAGACCGAGCAGATGCCGATCGCCTTGGTCGAAGCGATGGCCTGCGGCTTGCCTGTCGTCGCGACCGACGTCGGCGACGTGCGCGTGGTGGTCTCCGAGCCCAACCGGCCGCTGGTGGCGCCGCCGGGCGACCCGCTAGCGCTGGCGCGCGCGCTCGACCAGCTAGCCGCAGATCCGGCGCTCCGTCGCCAGCTCGGCGAGGCGAACCGCTCCCAGGCCGCAGAGTCCTACGAGGCGCGGACCTGCCTCCAGCGCTTCTGCGCCGCCTACGAGCGCGCCTCGCGCTGACGTCCGGCGGGGCGTACGGCCGCAGCTTCGCGATGGTCAGCGGGCGGCCGGGTGGCTATCCTCTTCGCGCCATCATGTCGCTAAACGACCTCGAAATCGCACGTTCCATCCCGCTCCGTCCGCTGTCCGAGGTCGCTCGGGTGATGGGCCTGACCGACGACGACCTGGAGCCGTATGGCCACAGCAAGGCCAAGGTCAAGCTCGATCGGCTCAAGGAGCCGGCGCAGAAGCAGGGCAAATACATCGTCGTCACGGCGATCACTCCGACGCCTTTGGGTGAGGGCAAGACCGTGCACACGGTCGGCATCAGCCAAGCGCTCAACCGGATCGGCAAGGGCACCTGCTGCGTGATCCGCCAGCCGTCGATGGGCCCGGTGTTCGGCATCAAGGGCGGGGCGGCCGGCGGCGGCTACAGCCAGGTGGTGCCGCCTGAGGAGATGAACCTGCACCTGACCGGCGACTTCCACGCGGTCACCTCGGCCCACAACCTGTGCGCGGCGTTCCTCGACGCGCACCTGTTCCACGGCAACGAGAAGAACATCGACCGCGACCAGATCAGCTGGCGCCGGGTCATGGACATGAACGACCGCGCGCTGCGCGAGATCGAGGTCGCGCGCGGCGGGGAGAAGAACGGCACCCCGCGGGTCACCGGCTTCGACATCACGTCGGCGTCCGAGATCATGGCGGTGCTCGGCCTCGCCAAGGACATCCACGACCTGCGCAAGCGGCTCGGCGAGATGGTGGTGGGCTACGACACCGACGGCAAGCCGGTGACCGCCGAGGACATCAAGGCCGCGGGCGCCATGACCGCGATCCTGAAGGACGCGCTCAAGCCGACGCTCATGCAGACGCTCGAGGGCACGCCGGCGCTGGTGCACACCGGCCCGTTCGCCAACATCGCGCACGGCAACAGCTCGATCGTCGCGGACTACGTCGCGCTGCGCTCAGCGGACTATGTAGTCACCGAGGCCGGCTTCGGCGCCGACATGGGCGCCGAGAAATTCTTCGACATCAAGTGCCGCGCCTCGGGCCTCAAGCCCGACGCAGCGCTCCTGGTCGCGACCATACGCGCGCTCAAGACCCACAGCGGCCAGTTCGAGATCAAGCCGGGCAAGCCGCTGCCCGAGGGCCTGTCACAAGAGAACCTCGAGGCGCTGGAGCAAGGCATCGGCAACCTCGAGAAGCAGATCGAGAACGTGCGCCAGTTCGGCGTCCCGGTCGTCGTCGCGATCAACCGCTTCCCGACCGACACCGACGCGGAGATCGCGTTCGTCAAGGAGCGCGCGCTCGCCGCGGGCGCGTCGGACGCCCACATCTCGACGCTGTTCGCCGACGGCGGCAAGGGCGGCGAGGACCTCGCGCACGCGCTGGTCAAGGCGTGCGAGGCGCCGAGCGAGTTCGAGCTGCTCTACAAGGACGAGGACAGCCTGAAGCAGAAGATCGAGACCATCGCCAAGAAGATCTACGGCGCCGACGGCGTGGACTACGAGCCCGAGGCCGACAAGCAGCTCGCCAAGTTCGAAGAGGCCGGCTTCGGCAAGCTGCCGATCTGCATGGCCAAGACGCAGTATTCGCTCAGCCACGACCCCAAGCTCAAGGGGCGCCCGACCGGCTTCCGCTTCCAGGTGCGCGACGCGCGCGTGGCGGTGGGCGCGGGGTTCGTCTACCCGCTCGCGGGCGCGATCATGACCATGCCCGGCCTCGGCAAGGCGCCCGCGGGGCACCAGATGGACATCGACGAGAACGGCGACGTCGTCGGCATGATGTGATGTCGCTGCGCGCAGCCGTGCTGATCTGCGGCGCGCTGCTGCTCGCAGCGTGCCAGGGGGCGCCTCCGGCGCCGCCCGCCGACGTCGAGCTGTTCGTGCTCGGCGTGGCGCAGGACGGCGGGCTGCCCCACCTCGGCTGCGAGAAGCCCTGCTGCGTCGAGGCGCGCCGGACCGGCCGCGTCGAGTATCCGGCGTGCCTCGGCGTCGTCGATCGCCGCTTCGCTGCGCCCAAGCTGCTGATGCTGGAGGCCACCCCGCGCATCGAGGAGCAGGTGGCGCTGCTGCACCGGCTCGCCGCGGTGAGCGGGCGCGGCCGGGCGCCCGTAGACGCGGTGATGGTGACGCACGCGCACATCGGCCACTACCTCGGCCTCGCGCTGTTCGGCCGAGAGGTCGTCGGCGCAAAGGACCTGCCGGTCTGGTGCTCGCCGCGGTTCGCGGACTACCTGCGCGGCCACGGGCCGTGGAAGCAGCTGGTCGAGCTCGGACAGATCGACGTGCGCGCGTTTGAGGTCGGCGCGCCGTTTGCGCCGTGGCCCGGCGTCTCGGTGCAGGCGCTGCAGGTGCCGCACCGCGACGAGTTCTCGGACACGATGGCCTACCGGATCTCAGGGCCTAACCGGACCGCGCTGTTCGTGCCAGACGGCGACGCGTGGTCCAAGGTGCCGGGCCTGCTCGACCGGCTGCTCGACGGCGTCGACGTGGCCTACCTCGACGCGACCTTCTACGACGGCAGCGAGCTGCCGGGCCGCTCGCTCGACGAGATCCCGCACCCGTTGATGACGCGCACGATGGACCGGCTGCAGGAGCAGGCGCGGGCCCGCCCGGGCCGCCTCCGGTTCTTGCACCTCAACCACACCAACCCCGCGCTGCACGACGCGCAGCTGCGTGCCGAGATCGCGGCGCGGGGCTTCGCGGTCGCGGTGATGGGGGAGCGGGTCGTCCTCTAGGCGGGGGCGGGCCGCCTCTGCGTGAGCGGCGACGGGCTGCGCCTCATGTTGGCGGCCTGCGCCGGCGCGCGAGCTCACGCAAGGTCACGACCGCTAGGCCGCGCGCGCGCAGTCCGGACAGCGTCTGCTGGATCGCCGCGAAGTTCCATTCGCGGCAGCCGCGCTCCGGCATGTGGATGAGGGCGATGGATCCTGGGCGGCAGGCGCGCAGCACGGTGCGCGCGATCCAGCTCGGGTCGGGGATCGCTGTGTCGTGCGCGAAGGCGTCGCAGACGACGTGCTGCATCCCGCGTGCGGACAGCTCAGCCTGCATCGCCTTGCTGAGGCGGCCGAACGGGGCTCGGTAGTAGGGCGAAGGTTCTGAGCGGAACCGCGCGAGCACGGCCTCGACTTCGTCTAGGTCTGCGGCGAACTCGTCGCGGGACCGGTCGTTGTACGGGAGGTCCTGCATGCTGTGGTTGGCCAGCTCGTGTCCGTCGGCGAGCAAGCGGCGGACGACGTCCGGTGACGTATGCGCGCAGTGCGCCCCGGTGACGAAGAAGGTCGCGCGCGCGTCGTA
>JAYYEE010000486.1:0-9890 GCA_036160175.1 Planctomycetota bacterium | reverse complement strand
TACTGCTCGCTGTCGCTCTACCGCCAGCTGCGTAAGGGCAACTCGGGCGCGGTGCGGCTGCTGGTGAACCTGCTGGCGCGCTGACCCGCGCCGCGCAGGGTCAGGCCTGGATCGACATCTGCTGCAGCTGAGGCAGTTACGTGGGTTGTTTCGTGGCGCGCCGCCCGCGTCGCGTCACTTCTCTGCGGCGCCGCAGTAGCAAGCCGCTGGCGGCATCACGTCGGCGCTCGCCCAGGCGCGGCGGAAGGCGCGGTCGGCGTGCTTGGCCTCTGCCACGCGGCCTTGCGCGGCCAGCGCGTCGCGCAGGCCCAGCAGGGCCCAGCCGTTGGCGGGGTAGACCTCGAGGTCCCGCAGGAACACCTGCTCGGCCTCGGCGTGCTTGCCGTCGAGCACCAGCAACGCGCCGTAGGCGTGGCGTGCGGGCATCATCCACGGCGCGGGCTCGGCGTAGACGATGACCTCTTCGAGCTCGACGGCCTTCTTTAGCTCAGCGAGGCCGCCTGCGCGGTCGCCCTTCTTGAACGCCGCTTCTCCGCGCAGCACGTGCTGCGCGATCTTCATGACCTCGTGGGCCGGCTGGTTGCCGAGGTTGCGGTCGGCGTCGGCCAGCGCTGCGACAGCCTCGTCGAGCGCGGTGATCTCTGCGGCCGCCTCGTCGTGCTTGCCGGTGTTGGCGAAGGCCACGCCGCGCGCGTAGCGCCGCATCGCGGCGGAGACGATCGCCCACTCCGGCGGGGCCGGCTCAGCGAGGATCGTGTCCCACATGCCGAAGCGCACCATCACGTGCCACTTGCTGCCGGCGACGCCGTCGCTGAACGAGGCCAGCGCCTCCAGCAGTGGCGCGGGCACCTCGGTCGTGATCGCGCGCGCGGACGACAGCGCCTCGCGGCGGCGGCCTTGCATCATCGCGGCCCACGCCAGGAAGTGCCGGTTGTGCGCCATGTAGACGCGGTATTCGCCGGCGTTGGGGTCGCCCTCGAACCACGCGTCGTCGAGCGCGGCGGCGCGGCGGTTGCAGTCGGCGGCGTCGTCGTAGCGGCCGGTCTGCATCCAGATGTGGGAGGGCATGTGCACGAGGTGGCCGGCCGCCGGCACCAGGTCAACGAGGCGGTCGGCTGCGGGCTCGGCCAGCTGTGGCCACGGCGACGACTCCATCGTGTGGATGTAGAGGTGATTGGCCGCGGGGTGGTTGGGGTGCTGGCGCATCACCGCCTCCAGGATCGCGCGGAACTCGGGCGTGCGCTCCACCGGCTCGCCTTCGAGGGTCCAGTAGTTCCAGGGCTGCATGCAGATCATCGCCTCAGCCGTCCAGACGGCGACGTCCGGGTCGAGCGGGAACTGGGCCTTCACCTCGCGCATCGCGGCCAGGTAGGCCTCGTTCTGCGCGGTGAGGTCTTCGGGTAGCGGCAGCGTGTAGCGCTTGGCGAGGGCCTCGATCAGCGCCCGGTTGGCGCCCTGCTCGCGGTCGCGCAGCTCATAGGCCTTCTGCGCCGCGGCGTAGGACCACTCGTCCTTGGGCTTGTCGATGCCTGGGTTGTTCTGGTTGGGGCCGCCGGAGTAGCCGATGCCCCACCACGCCATCGCGAAGCCCGGGTCGATCGCCGTCGCCTGCCGGTACGAGGCGATCGCGCCGTCGAAGTTGTAGCCGAGCATCAGGGCCATGCCCTGGTCGAACCAGCGGCGGGCCTCCTCCGAGTCCGTCGCGACGTCCCTGCGGTAGTCGCCGAGGCGGTCGAGGATCATAGGCGGCGTTTGCTCGCGCACGGGCGGGAGCGCGCCCTGCTGCGTCGCGCAGCTGCCGGCGAGCAAGGACAAGAGAGCGAGGGTGGTGGTGATCTTCATCTGGGGTCTGGACGGTGATGCTGTAGAGCTGGTCATGAAACCCGAGTCGCGGTGTCGGCCAAGCCGCAAATTGAGGTTCGTGGCGTCCGCGGCCGCTCGAGCGGAGCGCGAGCGGTCGCGACAGGCGCCGGATCGAGTAGCTTGAGGTGGCCTGGGCTGCGACGATTCGGCCGAGGAGACAGGAGCCACCCGCATGACTGCACAATGTATTCGCTTCACGATCGCCACCGGCTTGCTGGCCGCGCTCGCCGCCACCCAGGCAGACGCGTCTTGGTCGGCGTGGCGCGGCGCTGACGGCACCGGCGTCGCCGCAGGATCCCCGCCGACGACGTGGGGCGAGGACCAGAACATCAAGTGGAAGGTCGACCTCCCCGGCCTCGGCATCTCGACGCCCGTGAGCTGGGGCGGCCGTCTCTACATGACGACCGCCGTGCAGGGCGCCGAGGAGGACGGCGCCAAGTCCGCATCGAACAGCCACGAGTTCCGCGTGCTGTGCATCGACCGCGCTGACGGCGGCATCGTCTGGTCCAAGGCGGTCAGCCACGCGGTGCCCTACGCCAAGATCCATCCGACCAACTCACAAGCAGCCACCTCACCGGTCACCGACGGTGAGCGGATCTACGCGCACTTAGGGTCGAGGGGTCTGTATTGCCTCGACATGAACGGCGACGTCCTCTGGTCCAGGCAGTTCGACGAGATGAAGCTCAATGAGCAGTTCGGCGGCGGGGCGTCGCCGGCGCTCGCGGGCAAGGCCCTGATCATCAACTGGGACCACGACGGCGATTCCTTCATCTATGCGCTGAACAAGATGACCGGCAAGGAGCTTTGGCAGAAGCCCCGCGACGAGGTCGCGACCTGGGCCACGCCAGCGGTCACCAAGGTCGGGAGCAAGACCCTGGCGATCGTGCCCGCGAGCGGCAAGTCGCGCGCCTACGACGTCAAGTCTGGCAAGGTCGTGTGGGAAGTCTCGGGCCTCACGTCCAACGTGATCCCGTCGCCGGTCGTGGTGGACGGGGTCGCGTATTTGATGAGCGGCTACCGGGGGACCGCGCTGCAAGCGATCGAGCTGAAGGGCGCCAAGGGGGACCTCGCGGGCAGCAAGAACGTGCTCTGGACGCACAATCGTCAGACGCCGTACGTGCCGTCCGGGCTCGTCTACAAGGGGTGCCTCTACTTCCTGCGTAACACCAAGTCCGTGCTCAGCTGCCTCGACGCGAAGACGGGCGAGGTGCACTACGAAGGGCAGCGCCTGCGTGGCCTGCGTGACGTCTATGCGTCGCCGGTCGCCGCGGCTGGCAACGTCTACATCGCGTCGCGCGGCGGCCAGGTCAAGGTGATCAAGGCGGGGCCGACTTATGTGGAGGTGGCGACGAACAGCCTCGACGACGAGTTCGACGCGAGCCCGATCGTCATCGGAGATGAGCTCTACCTCCGCGGCCGCAAGTCGCTGTATTGCATCGCGGCCAAAGACTAGGCGCGGGCTGTCACTTGTCGTGTTTGCGGAGCGCCCGCAGCCTCGCCTCGAGCTCGCTGGTCGGCGCCCCTGCCAGACAACGGGCGCCGCTGGCGCGCGCCACGCGCGCTGTCGCGCGCGCCACGCGCGTTACGCGCGCCAGCGCGGCGGAATCATCCGCCGCTTACCGTCCGCGCTGCGCGCGACGTCGTCGGCGTCGTCGGCGTCGAAGTCGCGGTCCCAGAGCTGGCACGTGACCTCTTTGTGTTTCTGGTCGAGTCCTTCGCAGTAGTTGGTGAAGATGCAGCGCCTGACCTCGTGGCCGCTGCCGAGCCGCATCTTCTTCCACCAGTCGGGGTCGGCGAGGCTCTGTCGAGCGGCCGCGATCATGTCGGCTTGCTCGCTGCGGAGCACGGCCTCGGCCTGCTCGAAGTGGCAGATGCCGCCAGCGGCGATCACAGGCGTCTGCTGCCCTGCGGCTCGGACGGCGTCGCGGATCGTCGTGGCGAGGTGCACGTTGCGTCCGAACGGCCCCCGCGCGTCGCTACGCACGGTGGGCATGCACTCGTGGCCGGACAGACCGGTGTAGGGGTAGGCGGCGTTGCCGACGCCAGGCTGCTTCGCGTCGTCGAACTTGCCGCCCTTGCTAATCGACAAGAAGTCGAAGCCTGCCTCGGCGAAGGCGACCGCGTATGCCGCGGCGTCGTCGACGCCGCTGCCGCCTTCGATCACCTCGTCGCCGAGGAAGCGCGCGCCGACGCACCAGTCTGCGCCAACTTCGCCTCTGACAGCGTGGAAGACCTCGAGGGGGAGCCGTAGCCGTCCCTCCGTAGAGCCGCCGTAGCCGTCGGCTCGCTGGTTGGTCTGCGACAGGAATGACGCCATGGTGTAGGCGTGCGCGTAGTGAAGCTCGACGCCGTCAAAGCCCGCCTCGCGCGCGCGACGGGCGGCCTGAGCGAACAGGCCTGGCAGCGCGCGAGGGAGGTCAGCGATGTGCGGCAGGTGGACATCGTTGACCTCTTCGCGATACCCCCACGCGTAGTCGCGGTATTCGCGGCGCGTGAGCAGGCTGCGGAGCGTGTCGTCGTCACACTGCGCCAGCTGCGCGCGGACACTGTCTGCGTCGGCGGCTGCTGCGTCGCCGAAGCGGTCGCGGACCCCTTCGCGGTGGCGCTCCGTGATCTGCAGGAAGCGCGCGAAGAACTTGGCTTTCTCGGGGCGGCGTCGGATCGCCAAGAAGTCGAGGATCTGCAGGAACAGCCGCGTGCGACCGCCGCTGCGTTCGCGCACCGCGTCGGTCAGCCGACGCAGCCCAGGGATGAAGCGATCGTGCCCGACGCGCAGCAGCGGGCCGCTGGGGACGTCGCGGATCCCGGTCGCCTCGACCACCAAGACGCCGGGTTCGCCGTCGGCGAAGCGGCTGTACCAGTCCACGACGTTGTCCGTAACCTCGCCGTCTTCGGTCGCGCGCCACGGCACCATCGCCGGCACCCAGGTCCTCGAGGTCGCCTGGACCGGACCTAGCTGGATCGGTGAGAAGAGGCGCGCTCGCGCGGCCTCTGCTGCGGTCGGCCATCGGGCCTCAGGCAGGTCGTGCCTGACCTTGCTAGCCACCCTTCTTCTTCTTGGGCGGCTCGCGGAATCCCTTGGGTGCGCGGCGCATTTGCATGCCCATCTGCGACGGCGGAGCTTCGAGGCCGAGCGCGTACCACTGCATGTCGAACTGCGACATGTTCATCCGCTGCTTGTTCTGCAGGCGGAGCATGTTGTCTTTGGTCGGGCCGTTGTTGGCGTCCTTCTTGAGGAACGCCGCGAGCACGGCTTGCGCCTGCTCGCCCTTGCCCTCCTTCTGCAGCATCCACGCGTAGGTGTTGTGGAGCAGCGGGTGCTTCTTGCTCACCTTCGAGGCGAGGTCCAAGATGGCGAGCGCGCGGTCGGCCTCGCCGGACTTGTAGCGGATGCAGCCGAGCAGCAAGCGCGCGTCGGCGTTGCGAACGCTCGCGCCCTCCAGCAGCTCCACGCCGCGGTCCTTGTTGCCCTGGTAGTATTCGAGCATTCCCATCTGCGCGATCACTTGACCGCGCAGCATCGGCACCCACTTGCCCAGCGGCAGCATGTCTTCCAGCGTCTGGATCGCGAGCTTGACGTGGCCCTGCTGCATCTGGCGCTGAACCTGCTCCATCGCCGGTTGGATCTGTTTGCCGATGCGGCGCGCGATCAGGATCCAGATCACGATCGAGAACACGATGGTGAAGATGATGCCCCACGCCCAGTGCCACCAATCGAGGAACACGCCGCTGAAGCCCAGCAGCAAGGACAGGGACAATGACAGGAGGATCGAATTCACGCGCGCGCTCGGGAGAGTTGGGGCAAGCAGGATACGGATCCCGCGCGCCGCGCGCGAACATTCGTCTCGATGAGCCCCCTCCCCGCCCCTGGAAATGCGGCCGCCCCGGTCGCCGGGCTCGCGCCGCGGCGGGCTGCGACCGCTCAGCGGTACGCTTCGGCGTCGCGTCGAGCGCCTTCGCCTGAGAGCGCGAGGTCGTCTTGCCCGACTCCGCCGATGTCTACCAGGACCACCGCGGCAGCCGGCGCCGGCGGGGCAGGGATGCACGCCGCGGCCGTCGTGAGGCCGCTGAGGCTGTCGGCGCTGGCGCTCTTGGTGGAGAGCGCGCGCAGCCCGACCGCGTCGTCGATCACCACGGCGGCGCTGCGGGCTCGTCGGTCATGATCTGATCTCGCGGGCATCGTGCGGCACGCGGCCTCGGGATGAGGCCGCAGCGTATTAGCTCTGGGCGCGGTCGAGCTGCGCCTTCAGGCGCGCCATGACGTTGCTGTGGATCTGGCAGACGCGCGACTCGGTCAGCTCCATGATCTCGCCGATCTCACGCATCGTGAGGCCTTCGTAGTAATACATGAGGACGATGAGCCGCTCCTTCTTGGTGAGCGAGCCCGTGATCATCTCCAGCGCGTCGTTCTGCTGGATCATCTCGACCGGGCTCGTCGACTTCCGGTCGGCGAGGATGTCGACCTTCTCGAGGTCTTGATCGTCGTCGCCGTCGTTCCACTTCTCAGAGAGCGAGAAGATGGTCTTGGCGTTCGCCTCAGACTGGTGCGCTTGCAGCTCCTCGAGCGAGATCTCCATCTCCGCGGCGATCTCTGCTTGGTTGGGGTTGCGGCCGAGCCGGCCCTCGAGGGCGCGGACGGCGCGCTCGAGGCGGTGGGCCTTCAGGCGGACGAGGCGCGGGACCCAGTCTTGTGAGCGGAGCTCGTCGAGGATGGAGCCGCGGATCCGCGTCGTGCAGTAGGTCTTGAACTTGATGCCGCGCGACAGGTCAAAGCCGTTGATCGCGTCCATCAGGCCGAACGTGCCGGCCGAGGTGAGGTCATCCACGTCGACCGACTTCGGCAACGTTTGGAGCACGCGCTCCGCGATGGTGCGGACGAGCGGCATGTGGTGCTCGATGAGCGTGTTGCGCAGGTTCTCGTCGCGAGTGCGCTTGTAGGTCTTCCAGATGACCTCAAGCTCTGCGTCCGTCAGCGGCTGGTTGTGCGGCGTCGGGATCACGGCGCGCGCGGCGGCCGAGTTGGTCGTCGTCGGTTGCTCCGCCTTGCGGCGGGTGGGCTTCGTCTTGCTCGCGGCAGCGCGGGCGGGACTACGACGGGAGGGGGTGCGGACAGCGACCGAGGACTTGACCATTTCAGGACTCCAGCTGGATCAGGCAGACTAGGACAGAATCGAGCCGCGGTCGGGGCGCCGCGGACCGGAGATCTGACCCTCGCGTCTCGCTGCTCGAGCGCCGTAGGAGTGCCTGGTCCTTGCTTCGCTCACCTCAGCGGCGGCCTAGACCGTGTCGGTCCGGAACCGCTGAGCGGAGCGTTGGAATCGCGAAGCTGGCTGCGGCGCTGGAGAGGCGCGTATTCGGTGCGGTCGTATGCCGCGGGCGCCGGTAGTGGTTTGCCGCTGAGCCAGTCTCGCTTCCTTCGGGAACCAGGCTGCCATGGCGGACTGAGGTCCACCAGAAGGCCCTATGGCTTTGCGTCGCCGGCTTTCGCCGGGTTTGCCGTTTCGAGAAGCGACTCTGTGAGAGTCGAGATCCAAAGAACAGGTCCGCAGAGCGAACCGGACCCTCTCTATCGGCCGAACCCGGCCAGGTATTCAGTGCTGGCCCCGGAAAACTTTAGAGAATCCCGTAAGTATATGTCCAAAAACATGTTGCGGTTGAAAATTAATTCCAACCGGAGCGCGGCTGGATCACGAAATCGTGATCAACGACTGGCAGCGGTGGTCGCCGAGCTTGGCGGTGCGCCCTTCGAGGAACGCGAGCTCGATGACGAACGCGCAGCCAGCGACGGCGCCGCCGCAGGCCTCTACGAGCTCCGCAGCCGCACCCATCGTGCCTCCGGTCGCCAGGAGGTCGTCGACGATGAGGACCCGCTCCCCAGTGGCGACGCCGTCCTCGTGGATCTCGATCGCGTCCGTGCCGTATTCGAGGGCGTATTCCACGCGCTTGGTCTTCGCAGGGAGCTTCCCTGGCTTGCGGATCGGGACGAACCCGACCCCCAGCTTCATCGCGAGCGGAACGCCGAACAGAAATCCCCTGGACTCGATGCCGGCGATTTTGTCCACCGGCCCGAAGTCGAGGGCAGCCAGCTGGTCCGTCGCCGCTTGCATGGCCTCAGGTGAAGCCAGCATGGGGGTGATGTCCTTGAACAGGATGCCCGGCTTTGGGAAGTCAGGCACGTCGCGAAGGAACGCTGCGAGGTCCATGCTCGGATGGTGCCCGGATCGCGCCCTCGTGGCGAGCTTTGTCGCCGCAGAAACCGCTCCGAGCGCCTCCTGGGCCCGCGCAGGCGCGGGGCGGCCTTGCCCTCAAGCCGATCGAGGCCGACACTGTTTGCCCTCATGAAGGTCCTCCTTTGTCGCCCGCGAGGGTTTTGCGCCGGCGTAGAGCGCGCCATCGAGACGGTGGAGCGCGCGCTCGACAAGTTCGGCAGCCCCGTCTACGTGCGCCACGAGATCGTGCACAACCAGGTCGTCGTGCGCGATCTAGAGGAGAAGGGGGCGGTGTTCGTCGAGGACCTGTCGACCGTCCCCGAGGGCAGCCACGTGATCTTCAGCGCGCACGGCGTCGCGCCAGAGGTCTTCGACCAGGCGGACCGCTACAAGCTGCAGGCGATTGACGCGACGTGCCCGTTGGTGACCAAGGTCCACGTCGAGGCGCGCCGGTTCGCGGCGCGCGACTTCACCATCCTCCTGATCGGCCACGCTGATCACGTAGAGGTGGAGGGCGTCGTCGGCGAGGCTCCCGACCGCACGATCGTCGTGGCGACCGCCGAAGAGGCTGAAGCGGTCCAGGTCCCTGACCCGACCAAGATCGGCGTGCTGACGCAGACGACGTTGAGCCTCGACGAAGCGATGCAGGTGATGGCCGTGCTGCGCCGCCGCTTCCCGGAGTTGACGACGCCGCGCAAAGAGGACATCTGCTACGCGACCACGAACCGGCAGACCGCCGTCAAGGAGCTCCGCGGCCGCGTGGATCTGTGGCTTGTCATCGGTGACCCGATGAGCAGCAACAGCAACCGACTCCGCGAGCTCGGTGAGGGCTCTGGGGTCCCGGCGCACCTCGTGCTCGGGCCCCAAGAGATCGAGGACGGCTGGTTTGAGGGGGTCGCTGCGGTCGGCGTGACGTCGGGCGCGAGCACGCCCGAGTCTAGCGTCCGCGCGGTCGTCGACCACCTGCGCGGCCTCGGCGCGACCGCGGTCGAAGAGGTCGACGGCATCCCCGAGACGATCGAGTTCACGCTGCCGATGCAGCTGCGCGGCTGAGGTGGCGATGCGCGTCGCGCTCTGCCAAATCGACACGACGGTGGGCGACTTCGACGGCAACGTCGCTCGGATCATCGCCGCGGCCGAGCAGGCGGCGGCAGCCGGCGCGGCCCTCGCCGTCTTCCCAGAGCTGGCGATCTGCGGCTACCCCGCAGAAGACCTGCTGCTGCGCGACGCGTTCCTGGAAGCGCACGACGCCGCGATGGGCGCGCTGGCGCGCAGCGCGCCGCCGGGCACGGCGCTGCTCGTGGGCTGCCTCGAGCGCAACGCCGCGGCTGCGACGAGCGGCGGCAGGGGCCTCTTTAACGGCGTCGCGCTGGTCCGTGACGGCCGCGTCGAGGTCGTCGCGCGCAAGTGCCTGCTGCCTACGTACGACGTGTTCGATGAGTCGCGTTACTTCGAGCCGTGGGCGGCGCCTGAGCAGAACCTCGTCGAGGTCCTCGGCGTGACCGTCGGCGTCGTGGTCTGCGAGGACAGCTGGAACGATGAGGCCTTCTTCGGCCGCCGCAGCTACGCGACGGATCCCGTAGAGCGCGTCGTCGCTGCGGGCGCCCAGCTCGTCGTGAACCTTAGCGCGAGCCCTTGGGCGCGGGGGCGGACGTCGCTGCGGGCGCGCATGGTCACTGCGGCCGCGCGACGACACGGCGTCCCGATGATCTACGTCAACCAAGTCGGCGGCGACGTCGAGCTGCAGTTTGATGGGGGCTCCCTCGCCGCGACCGCCGACGGCATCGCCGCCCAGCCGGTCGCGTTCGCCGAGGACGT
>JAYYEE010000485.1:0-5302 GCA_036160175.1 Planctomycetota bacterium | reverse complement strand
CGCTAAGGTGTTGCGCCCTTTCGTCCGTCCAACCGGAACGGGCTGGCCAAGATACGCCAGCCGCATCCGCGGCGCCACGAAGCCACACGGGCAACTGTCAGCCTAATTTCCTCCACCTCCCTCACCTCCGCATGATTCGCGTCCAGGTCCGCCCCAACGAGCCGCTCGAAGCTGCGCTCCGCCGCTTCAAGCGCCAGTGCAACTACGCCGGCATCTTCCGTCTCGCCAAGAAGCACGCTTTCCACGAGAAGTCGAGTGACAAGCGTCGTCGCGAGGGCCGGGAGCGCGAGCGCAACATCATGATGGCTGAGCGCAAGCGCCAGGGCATCTCGGGCGGCCGCAGCAAGAAGCGCCGCACGCGCGGGACCAAGGGCAAGGAGCGTCGCGACAACCAGCCGGACT
Source organism: Planctomycetota bacterium (assembly GCA_036160175.1). Classification (GTDB taxonomy): domain Bacteria; phylum Planctomycetota; class UBA1135; order UBA1135; family UBA2386. The sequence goes on along the minus strand of JAYYEE010000485.1, from coordinate 4,900 downwards.
TCGATCCGTTGACCGCCGACACGACGCTCGACACGAAGGCAGCGAGCGAGGCCGCCGCGAACACGGCCGCGCAGGCCGGCGCGACGCCGGCCGCGACCGCCGAGTCCTAGTCGGCTCGGTCGACGGCTCGGCTGCTCCGTGTCGCTCCCTCGTTACCCTGGGGAAGGTCCTCGCGACCTGAGCAAGCCGCTCGAGCAGGTCCGCGTCCTCGTGGACGCGCGGACCGCCGGGCAGCGCCTCGACCTCGCGCTCGCAGCGGTGCTGAAGTGGCGCTCGAGGTCGAGCATCGCGCGCATGATCGATGACGGCATGGTGCGCCTGCAGGGCCGCGTCGTGCCGCCGTCGCGCAAGGTCCGCGTCGGCGACACGATCGAGGTCGACGTCCCGCAAGACCCCGTGCCGCAGCCGAACCCGGCCGCGCGCTTCGAGCTGCCCATCCTCTACGAAGACGAGTGCATGATCGCGGTCGACAAGCCGCCTGGCATGGCGGTGCACCCGTCCGGCCGCCACCTGCACGGCACGCTCATCCATGAGCTGCACCGCCGCTACCGACGACCCGACGAGCCCGAGCACGACGTCGTGCCGCGCCTGCTGCACCGCATCGACATGGAGACCTCGGGCGTCATCGCGGTCGGCCTCGACGAGCAGTTCCACCACCAAGTGCGCAAGCAGTTCGAGGACCGCCTCGTGCAGAAGGGCTACCTCGCCGTCGTTCACGGGCAGCCGGCGTCGCCGGCGGGCGTCATCGACCGCGGCATCGTCCCGGACAAGCGCTCCGCGGTCCGGCTCAAGCTGACGACCTGCGCGCCCGGGGAGGGGCAGTCGGCGGTCACCAACTACCGAGTCCTGCGCAGCAACGCGCGCTTCTCGCTGGTCGAGCTCCGGCCGGAGACTGGGCGCACGCACCAGATCCGCGTGCACATGGCCGCGATCGGCTGCCCGCTCGTCGGCGACAAGCTCTACGGGCCAGACGAGCAGCTGTTCCTCCGCGGCATCGCCGGCGAGCTGGACGAAGCGGGGCGCGAGGCGCTGGTGCTGGACCGCCACGCGCTCCACTCGTCGTCGTTGACCTTCTTCCACCCGCGCAAGGGCCGCGACGTCACGATCGAGGCGCCATTGCCGCCGGAGTTCGAAGAGCTGATGGCTTGAGCCGCGGACGGGTCGTGTGGGTGACGCGTCGGGCCTGGCGCGAGTCGACCTCCAACCGCTGAGGTCGCGGCCGCTTACTCGGCGAACGCAGACCCCGCGAGCCAGGGCAGCGCGCACAAGACCACGTAGAGCACGGCGACGGCGCGCAGCTCGCGGCCGATCGACCCCTCGGGCTGATCCGCGTCGGCGGTCGCGGCGCCGCCCGTCGTCGAGGGAGCGTCGGCGTCGTCGAGGTGGGGCGAGGCGAGGCCTGCCTGCGCCGCTGCTTCGGGTACGGGCCGGCGGCGCAGCCGGAGCGCCGCGAGGGTCGCGGCTGCTGCGGCGACCGGCCAGCGCAGCGCTGGCGCGACGCCGCCGCCGAAGAGCGTGCCCAACAGGCCGAGCGCGAGCGCGCCGGTCATCAGCACGCCGAAGTCGAGCCCGCGGTCCTCTTCTCGATCATCGCTGAACGGGACGCGGTCGATCCGGGCCATGCGCTCGGCTGCGAGCACGGCGACGGAGAACGCGTAGACCGCGGCCGCGGCGCGGTCGGCTCGGTCTGGTCCTGCGAGCAGGACGAGGCCAGCCGCGGTCGCGTACGTGGGCAGCAGGACGTGCGTCGTCAGCGCGCGCCAGGTCGCGTCGGAGACCAGCGCGCGCGACATCGGTGGGGCGTGCGCGAACACCCAGCCGGTCTTCGCTTGATCTGCGCGCGGCAGGAACGCGATCAAGAACGGCAGGTAGATGGCCGGCAGCATCAGCAGCAGCGAGAACAGCGTGTAGTCGCTGCGCCACCCTTCTTCGCCGCCGAGCGTCAAGAACACCATCCCCGCCGGCAGGCCCAGCAGCGGCAGCACGCGCCCGCGGAAGCCGGCGCTGCGCCACATCTGCAGCGCGACAAACTCGGCGACGCCCCTGCTCGGCCCGGGGCCACAGATCGCGCGGAGCAGCCGGAGCAGCGGCGGGCGCCTGCCGACCCGCACGGCGTCTGGCGGGCGGCGCGCGTCGAGCAGCACGTTGGTCAGCAGCAGCGCGGCCGCGAGCACCGCCCACGGCAGGAGGCGCCAAGACTCGCCGCCGAAGTCCCACAAGAGCTTGGCCGCGTGGTAGGTCGGCAGCAGCTCGGCGCCAGCGCGGCCGATCGGCAGACCGTCTACGTCGCCGTCGAGCTGCCGGAGCGCGAGCGCGAACAGCACGAACCCGCCCCCGAGCATGGCGGCCTTGAGCGTCCCCATGAGGAGCGTCGCGCGGGCGTCGCCGAACAGGCGCGCACAGAGCGCGCGCGCGGTCGCGAGCGCCGCCGTGGTCACGCCGATGCACGCGCACGCCGCGGCGACGTAGCCCGGCGCGTGCAGCGGCTCGCCCGTGAGGTGCGCGAGCAAGATCGCCGGCGAGATCGCCATGCCGGTCGTCACCAGCACGAGGTGGAACGCCGCGTGCCCGCTGCGGGCGAGCACGACGGCGGCGCTCGAGACCGGGGCGCCGGCGAGCAGGTTCGCGTCGGCCGCAAGCCGCGCCGGACGCTGCTCGTCGCCCAGCGCCCCGACGCTGACGAGCAGCGTCGACAGGCACAGGTTCGCGGCGGCGAACGGCACCGGCGGCACCTCTGGATAGAGCAGCATCGCGAACAAGAACGCCAGCAGCGACTGCCACATGATCGTGGTGGTCAGGCTGCTGCCCGTCCCCTCTCCGGATCGGCGCGCGTCGCCGAAGAAGTCGAGCAGCAGCCACGCGCGCATCAGCGCGGCGACCTGCATCCGGATCCGCGGCTTCATCACGTCGGCGCTCCTTCGGCCAGCAGCAGGCAGGAGGCGGTGTAGGCGTGCATGTGCGTCACCGCCCCGACCGGGCCGATCTCGCCGTTGCACGTGCAGCCGGCCATGGCGATGTCGGGGGCGACGGCCTGGACGACGCCGTGGTCTTGTCCTTGGCGCCCCACGCACCGAAACATCAGCGCCGCGCTCGCGGCGTGCGCGTTCGCTTGCCCGAGCCGCGTCTCGAGGTCTTCGAGCCCGCCGTCGCCGTCGCGCAGGTGCAGCTGCACCGCGCGCCCGACCGACAGCGACTCCCCGACGACCAGCTGATCGTCGTCGTCGATGCCCAGCACGTTGCGGACCAGGAAGTCGCCGGCGCCCGGCGGGGCCACGGTGAACGGGTCGCTCGCGATCCCGAGGAAGAGCGGGTTGTTCTCGGCCAGCGCGAGCTCTTCGCGTCCGAGGTCTTGGAGCTGCTGCTCGACGAACCGCTTCGCGGGCACGCCGTCGACGGCCGCGAGGCGGTTCCCGGCGGCCTTGCTGATCGCGCCTGCGCGCCCGATCGGACGGCAGCCTTGGGACACGACCGGGGTGACGGTCACGTCGCCCGCGATCGCGAGCAGCACGGCGCCCTGGTTGACGCGCTCGCGGCCACAGAACAGCGCGTTGCCGTAGGGGTGGCGGCTGCCGCTGGCGAGGCCGCCGACCTTCGGCACGTCGGGGAGCACGAAGTCGAGCCCCTCGAGCAGCGGGCGCGGGTCGAAGTGCGCTGGCTCACCGAGCACCACCAGGCCGCGGATCGTGCCTGCGGTCTCGGGCAGCAGGCGCCGCCAATCAGCCGGCGGGGCGTCGGCGTGCGGCAGGTCCGGCTCGCTGACGGCGCGCGCCGCGAACTCCGCGCCGGGCGCGCGGCCGGCGAGCGCGACCAGGGCCGGGGTCTGCTCCGACATGTACGTCGTGTCGATCTGGGCCGCGCCGGTGCCGCCGACGAGCACGGGCGCGCCGACCCGCTCGTGGAGCAAGACCGGCAGGCGATCGAGCGCGTCGCCGTAGGCCGCCGACGCGAACACGATCAGGACGTCGGGCGCGGCGTCGCCGAGCCGCCGTCGCAAGTCGCTCGCCACGGCGTCGCACGCCTCGGTGAGGTCGTGGGACTCGGCGAGCGAACTGTGGAACTCCATGGCGGCGGCGGGCGCGATGTCCGCAGGATAGGTGCCTGAGGGCGCGGTGCAACGCAGGCGTGCCGGTCGGATTCGATTGCCGTGGCTGGGCGGTCGTGCGAAGGTGGAGGCGTGCAGATCGTCCTCGTCAGCTCGCCCGGAACGGGCCAGGCGCCGCACTGGAGCACGGCGCTCGCCGGGGAGTTCGCGCGCGAGGTCGCGGCCAAGGGCGCGACCGTGCGTTGGCTGGTGGCGCTGCACGCAGCGGATGCGGCGCCGCCAGGTGGCGACGGGGTCCAGGTGTTGCCGTTCCGCGAGCGCCGACCGTCGCCGCTGTCGGAGGTCGCCGCGAGCCAGTCCGACGCGGCGATGGAGCTCGCGCTGACCGAGTCGCTGCGGGCCGCGCCGGAGAGCGTCGTCGTGCACGTCGGCCTCGGCGGCCAGGGGACCCCGAACATGCTCTGGCTGGCCGATCGGCTCGGCAGCCGCACGTTCGCGTGCGCTCGCGGCGCGGAGCTCGTGTGCCACCGCGGCGACCTGCTCGACCGAGACCAGCGGGTTTGCCGTGAGTGGTTGGACGCGGAGCGCTGTCGCTGGTGCTGCACGACGTCTTGGCGGTCGAAGCCGCGGGCCGATGACCTGCGCAACCGACAGGACCTGCTGATCGCCGCGCTGCACACGTGCGCCGCGATCGCGGTGCCTGCAGACGAGGACGTCGAGATGCTGAGCAGCCTGGGCGTCGCGTCGAGCCGCGTCTCGGTCGGCGCCTCCGCGGAGGCGCTCGCGGCGCTGGTCGTAGGCGCAGCGCCGGCGTCCTGACGGACGCTTTGCTTAGGCGTCGCCGGCCGCTTCCATCCG
>JAYYEE010000484.1:0-4711 GCA_036160175.1 Planctomycetota bacterium | reverse complement strand
CGTCGTAGATCGCGTTGGCGACGTCGCTCGCCTCAGCGCGGGTCGGCCGCGGGTTGGCGATCATCGTCTCCAGCATCTGCGTGGCCGTGATGACCGGTTTCCGCACCTGGTTGCACAGCTCAATGATCCGCTTCTGGACCTGCGGGACGACCTCCGGCCCCATCTCGACGCCCATGTCGCCGCGCGCCACCATCACCGCGTCGGTCGCGTCGAGGATGCTCGGCAGGTTCTTCACCGCCTCTGGGCGCTCGATCTTGGCGATGATGCTCGCGTCGCCTTTGAGCCGCTTGATGTGGCGACGGAGCTCCTCGACGTCCGAGGCCTCGCGCACGAACGACAGCGCGACGTAGTCGACCTCGGCCTCCAGCGCGACCTTCAGGTCGGCGAGGTCCTTCTTGGACAGGCAGCCGGCCGAGACCTTGGTCCCAGGCAAGTTGATGCCCTTGCTCTGAATGAGCATCCCGCCGTGCACCACCGAGGTCTCGATTCGCTCGCCGGAAACGGTCGAGACCTTGAGCTCCAAGTTGCCGTCATCCAGCAGAATGCGCTCTCCTTTGCAAACGTCCTTGGCGAGCCGCCGATAGCCAGTCCCGATCTCGGCAGAGCCGTCCTGCTGCACGCAGCCGATGACGCCGGGCTTGCAGTCGATGACGACGGTCATGCCGCGCTTGAGGTAGATCGGCTCGGCGTTCTTCAGCTTGCCGACGCGGATCTTGGGCCCCTGCAGGTCCGCCAGCACCCCGACCGCTGCGTCACGCCGCTTGGCGACGCGACGGACCCGCCGCACGATCCGTCGGATCGAGTCGTGGCTCGCGTGGGCGCAGTTGATCCGAAAGACGTCGACGCCGACGCGGACCAGCTGGTCGATGGTCTCTTCGGTGTGGGAGGCGGGACCGATCGTCGCGACGATCTTCGTTCGGTTGTGCCAAGCCATTCTCGTATCGTTTGCGGCGAACGGCCTGCGCGATGAGGCGCGGACCGATCTGCCACGGCCGTTTTGTAACAGGCGACGCTGAGATTCCCAGCGATCAAGCGCTAAGCATCTGTAAACGCGTCAGCGCGGGGGGATCACGCGCCGAAAGAATCGCGCGCTTTCGCCCACCACTCCCGCCACTTGCTGGCCGCGCCCGCGCGCGCCTTCTTGGTCGCGGCAGCGTCGAACGGGAACTTCTGCCCCGTGAGGTCGCGCAGCGACCGCCACGCCGTATCGCAAACGTTCTCGTCCTCATCGGCGAGGGACTCGAGCAGGGCGTCGACCGCAGCGGCTGCGCGGAACTCCCGCAACCCCTCGACGGTGAGGCGACGCACGAACGCGTCGGGGTCGTTTGCCAGCGGCAGCAGGTGCTTTAACACGTCGAGGCTCTTGCTCTCGATCAAGACATCGACGGCCTCAAAACGCACCGCGGGGTCGCTCGCGCCGAGCTTGGCGGCTGCCGCGGCGAGGGCCGGCGGCAGGCCTGCGCCACCGCCGCTCGCTGCAGGAGTCGCGACCGGCTGCGGCGGAGCCGGCGCCGCAGCGACTGACGCTGCTGGCCCGCGGTCCCGCATACCCTCGAGAACGGCGATCGCGCGGCTGTGCCGCTCGCGCAGATCGTCGAACAGAGGGCGGTAGTCGATGATGCGGTCTTCGGCCGCGCGCACCGCGCGGCGGAGGCCGTCGATCTCCTGGTCCAGCACTGCTTGGCGCTGCGCGTCCCGCTCCGCCGCGGCGGTGAGCTGCGTCAAGAGGGCCTGGCACTGCTGCTGCAGCGCCGCGACGTCGGCCTGCTCGGCCTTGTCGTCGACGGCGACATCGAGTCCCGAAAGCTGCTGGCCGTGCTCTTGCTGGGACAACGCCGCTTGCTCGAGCGCGGCCGTGGTCGCTGCCTCGAAGCCAGCGAGCCGCCCCTCCAGGAAGATGACGCCGCCGATCATCGCGACCAGCAGCACCACCGCGAACGTCGCGGTGCGGCTACCGTCCGCCTGGCCGCCTTGCGGCGCGGCCTTCGCGGCGGCGCCGTCGCTGGCCGCTGCGGCGCTCGGAGCGGCGCCGCCGCTCGCGGCAGCCGCGGAGTCTCCCCGCAAGTCCGCGAGGCAACAGCGGCCGATCCACGTACCGTGGCGAACGATCGCCGCGCCCGACGCGATGTCGGCGGCTGGCACCGAGGTGCCGCAGAGATCGCAAAAGGAGACCTCGACTTCTTCTTCTTGCATGTGCACCTCGTCGGCAGGCGGCGCGCCTCGACACCCAGCCTAGCCTGTTCTAGTCAGGTCGAGCCGCCTCGAAACCGACTTCCCGCGCTGAATCCGCGCCAGCGCCGCCTCGCCGCTGGGGACCGAGCCGCGCGCCCCTGCGCGAGGCGCGATCAGCCGAGCTTCTGCTGCAGCGCTTCGACCCGGTCGGTGCGCTCCCAGGCAAACTCGGGGCGCCCGAAGTGACCATAAGCCGCGGTCTTGCGGAAGCAGGGGCGCTACAGCTCGAGGTCGCGGATGATGCCTGCGGGACGCAAGTCAAAGACCTCCCGGATCGCGGCGGTCAGCGCGTCTTCCGGGACCTTCCCGGTGCCGAACAGGTCGCACCGAATGCTCACCGGCTCGGCGATGCCGATCGCGTAGGCGACCTGCACCTCACAACGATCTGCGTAGCCAGCCGCGACCACGTTCTTGGCCACCCATCGGCTGGCGTAGGCCGCCGAACGGTCGACCTTGCTCGGGTCCTTTCCAGAGAACGCGCCGCCGCCGTGACGGCCCATGCCGCCGTAGGTGTCGACGATGATCTTACGGCCGGTCAAGCCAGCGTCGGCCTTCGGCCCACCCTCGACGAACCGCCCGGTCGGGTTCAGGAACCAGCGGGTCTCGTCGTCGACCATGTCGGCGGGCAGGACCTCCAGCGACGTCGCCTTGAGGGCCGCCTTCAGGTCTTCATCAGAGACCTCCGCCGTATGCTGGTGCGAGATCACGACCGTGTTGACGCGACGCGGGTTGCCGTCGCCGTCGTATTCCACCGTCAGCTGGCTCTTGCTGTCCGGACGCAGGAACGGGAACTTTCCGCTCTTGCGCACCGCCGCGAGCCGCTCGAGGATGCGGTGGCTGTAGTGGATCGGGAACGGCATCAGCGCGTCGGTCTCGTTGCAGGCGTAGCCGAACATCATGCCCTGGTCGCCGGCGCCCTGCTCCTTACTCTGTGACGTGGACTCGTCAACGCCGAGCGCGATGTCCGCCGACTGCGCTTGGATCGAGGTCAGGACCGCGCAGGAGTTCGCGTCAAAGCCTACCGTCGGGTCGTCGTAGCCGATCTCCTTGATCACCGCCCGCGCCGTCTCCTGGAAGTCGACGTAGGCCTTCGTGGTGATCTCGCCTGCGACGACCGCGAAGCCGCGAGAGACCATCGTCTCGCAGGCGACACGCGAGTCAGGATCCTGCGCCAGGATCGCGTCGAGAACCGCGTCCGAGATCTGGTCGCAGACCTTGTCTGGGTGGCCCTCGGAGACGGATTCGCTGGTGAAGAGACGCAGTTCCTTGCTCATTGGTGGGTTCGCTGCTAGGGTTTGGATTACGGGACGGCGGAATTTGCTTTATCGGTCCGGCATAATGGTCATTAGCCTCCGATCGGGCCGGAGAATCTAACGCAGCCCGACCGAAAAGCACATGCAAAGTCGCTTGGCCCATCCGTGCCCGAACCCCTGGTCGAGGACCTCGCGATCTCCTAAAATACTGTCTGGCGAGTTTCTTCCGCAACAACGCAGGCTGGGGGCCGGACGAAGACGGCCACCGTCTGGAGGTTGCGGGACGCTCGCTGCCAGGCACACCACCACCACCACCACCTAGCCCGGCAACGTCCGCTTCGGCGACGTCCACCCTGCCATTCATGCGCGTCACCACCAACGCCACCACTTCGTCAGCTAACATGAACCGGACCTCGGTCGCCCTCACTTTGATGGGCATCGGCATGCTGTTCTTGTTGGCGCTGCTGAAGAGCTGAGCCGCGCCGGCGGGCCGATCCGCCGACCGCCACAGCTGAGATCACCTGCGTCGCGGCGCGGGGCGTGACCGGACCCTGCTACATCAGGCTCGGCGACGACGGCGCCCTCTTGAGTTTGCGCCTCTTGTCCTGAACATGGTGACGTGGCGCAGAAGACCGACTCTCAGAGCGTGTGGCTGTGTGAGACCGCGCCATTACCTAGCGACGCGGCGCCGACAGCGGCGACCGTCGTGGTGATCGGCGGCGGCGTCGCTGGCATCACCACCGCGCTCCACCTCGCGCGAGCCGGCGTCGACGTCCTCGTGCTCGAAGCCGAAGACGTCGCCGGGCGCGCCTCCGGCCGCAACGACGGGCAGCTGCTGCTCGGTCTCGGCGAGCACTACAACCGCATCCACGGCCAATTCGGGCCCGAGCGCGCGCGGCTGCTGTGGGACTTTTTGCAGCGCAACCACGACGAGATGCTGGCGGAGCTGCGCGACGCCGGGATCGAGTGCAGCCTCGAGCAAGCTGGCGGTTTGCGCCTCGCAGAGACCGTTCACGAGCAGGAGGAGCTGCGCCAAGCAGCCGCGTTGCTGCGGGCCGATGGGCGGCACCACGAGCTCCTGGAGGCCGCAGACGTCGCGGCGCGCCTCCCGCGATCCCGAGGCTACCACGGCGGGCTATTCTTGGAGGAAGAGGCCATCGTCCAGCCGGCCGCCATGGTGCGCGGGCTCGCCGCGCGCGCCGTTGAGGCGGGCGCGACCATCGCGC
>JAYYEE010000483.1:0-3199 GCA_036160175.1 Planctomycetota bacterium | reverse complement strand
CGTTCTGCTCCTCGGCGCGCCCGCCGCGGCGGCCCCGCAAGCGCCTGAGGAGGTGCTCGCGACCTACCGGCTGGGCGACCGGCCGATGACGGTGTCACGCGCCGACGTCGCGCTCGAGATGGCCTTCCACCTGCGCCGGCGAGACCGCGGCCGCGAGGCCTGCGACATGCTCGTCGACTCGATGATGACGCGGGCCGAGGCCGCAGCTCAGGGGCTGACCCCGAGCCGCGCGGACGCCGAGGCGTTCTGGGAGAAGCTCAAGGAGCAGCTGCGCGCCGGCGGCTACGACCCCGACACCTACGCAGCCGTGCGCAACACCACGCTCGACCAGTGGCTCGATGACCTCAAGGTCCAGATCGCGCAAGAGCGCCTCGTCCGCAAGGAGCTCGGGCTCCCCGCCTCGGAGACCGTGAGCGGCGACATGATCAAGCTGTGGGTCGGAGAGACCCGCAAGCGCCACCGCATCGAGACCGACCCAGAGCGGCTCCCCGTCGGCACCGCCGCGCGCATGGACGGCGAGGCCGTGCCGCTGATCGACCTCGGCCTGCTGCTGCTGCGCACCAGCGAGGACTTCGAGCGGGACCGCTTCATCCGCCAGGTCGTCTACCTCGAGTCGATCGAGAAGATGGCCGCGGACCTGTCGTTGAAGATCCGCGAGGAGGACCTCGACCGGGCGGTCGAGGCGCGCCGCGCGCAAGCCGCGAAGGATCCGCGCTTCTCTCAGGTCAAGTTCGAGGAGCTGCTGCAGGCCGAAGGCCTCTCGGTGGCGGCGCTGCGCGAGCTGCGCACGTTCCGCAGCCAGATCCTGCTCGACAAGCTGGTCTTGGCCAACTACTCCGACGCGGCGCTGCGGCGAGAGCTGCAGCAGTCGCGCGACGAGGTGCTCGCGCTGGTCGGCCCGCGGCGCCGCGTCGGCATGATCTACGTGCGCGCGCTCGAGACTCCGAACGCGATCGTCACGCGCTCCTTCGCAGCGGCGAAGGAGCACCTCCTCCAAGTCCGCGAGCGAATCGCCGCCGACGGGTTCGCCGCGACCGCGAGCATCGAGAGCGAGCACGGCGCGAGCAAGCGCAAGGGCGGCGACATCGGCTGGCACACGGCCGCGTCCAAGAAGCTGCCGGCGGTGATCGCGAAGGCCGCCTTCGCCCTCGGCGACGCCGAGGTCTCGATGCCGCTGCAGGACGAGAACGGCTGCTACCTGGTCACGGTGCTCGACAAAGAGCCGACGCCTAACGACGACCAGCTGGTGGAGCGGCTGCGCGTGCTGCGCGGCCAGCAGTTCAGCGAGCGGATCCTCGCCGACGCCGCGGTGAAGATCGTCGGCGCCGAAGAAGACACGCCCGCAGAGCCCGGCAAGCGGTGAGCCGGCGCGGAACAGCTTAGGCAGAGAGGGCTTGCGGTGCGCGGTCACGCCCTGACGACACCTCACGCAGCCACGCCGAGCGACGCTATGCGAAGCCGCGGACCACGACCGCGGCGCCGTCTTCGAGCTTGAGCTCGCTGCCGCGCGGCTGGAAGTCCTCGGGCAGGTAGCCGAGCCCCACGCGCAACCCGTGCGATGCGACCGGGACGGCGTGCATGACGCGGCCGACCGGCAGCTCATCTTCCAGCTCTAGCAAGGTGGCTGGCGCCTCGATCGGGTCGCCGCCGTCCAGCTGGAGCAAGCAGAGCTTGCGGTTGACGTGTCCGTAGGTGTGGATACGCGCGACGATCTCCTGGCCGGTGTAGCAGCCCTTGCGCGTCGAGCAGTGGTCGTCGAGGTCGGCCTCCAGCGCGAGCGTCGAGGGCTCGGTCTCGACGCCGACGCGCACGAGGCCTGCGGCCATGCGCAGCGCCTCTGCCAAGTCCGCAGGCAGCGCGGCAGCGCCACCTTCGGGGGCGGCGCCGTAGCTCCGCACGAACTGCACGCCGCGGCGCGCGAAGCGCACCCGGAAGCCCGGTCCGACCTCCTCCACCCGCTGCGCTGGCGCCGCCGCTGCGGAGACCTCCTCCCAACAGTCCGTCGGCGCGACCCGCTGGATCTGCAGCTGCTCGGTGAAGTGGTAGCGCTCGAGCAGCTCGAACAGGCCGTCGGCTTGCTCGGCGTGCGTCTCCAATCGGAGGCCCTCATCCCACGACCAAACCAGCACCGTGAACGCGACCTTGCCTTTGGCGTCCAAGAACGCCGCCGGGGCGACCTCGCCTGCCGCGAGGCCCAAGACGTCTTGGGTGCAGAGCCGCTGCAAGAAGGCGCCCGCGTCTGGGCCGACCACGTCGAGCAGCGCATACGGCGCCTGCTCGCGCGCGTAGGGGCCGTTGGCAAGGAGAGTTGCGGTCAGATCTGAGGCGTTCATGTGCGCGGCAGCGAGGGACGGTTTCCCTGACTGGTCCAAATGTGCCTAGATTCGGGGCGATTTCCAGTCGATCCGTTGAATGAGCCCTAAACTGGAACTACTTTCCTTGCCCCAATTCTCATGCTGCGCATCTCCAAGAAAGCCGACTACGCCGTGTATCTGCTGGGCGCCATCGCCCGGCAGGGCGCGTTCCCAGGCGGGGAGGCCGCGGATTCGGTCGTGAGCGCGCATGAGGCGGCGCGGCAAGTGGGCCTCAACAAGAGCGTCGTCGCGAACCTGCTGAAGGACTGCGCGCGCTTTGGCCTGCTCGAGTCGGTCCGCGGCCTGCGCGGCGGCTACCGGCTCGCGCGCCGCCCGAGCGACGTCTCGCTCGGGCAGATCCTGGAGGCCGTCGAGGGGCCGTTCTCCCTGGTCGATTGCTGCGCGTCCGCGAGCGACGCAGACCAGCCAGCGGCGAACACCGAGCTCCTCCCGCAGGCGCAGAGCATGCGCGAGCACACCTCGGACTGCTCGCTGCTCTCTTCTTGCCCTTCTAAGCAACCTATGCGCGTCGTGCACGAACGCATCGTCAGGCTGTTCGACGAGATCCGCCTCGATGAGCTCTGCTCGATGACCCCTGTGAGCTCGCCCGCCTTGACCGGCGCCGGCGAGCGCCCTGGCAACTGACCCTGATGAACACGCCGATCTACCTAGACTACAGCGCTACGACCCCGTGCGACCCGCGGGTCGTCGAGCGCATGGTGCCCTTCTTCACCGACACGTTCGGCAACGCCGCGAGCCGCAGCCACTCGTTCGGCTGGACGGCCGAAGCGGCCGTCGAAGAGGCCCGCAGCCAAGTGGCGCAGCTGATCGGCGCGCACCCCAAG
>JAYYEE010000482.1:0-4440 GCA_036160175.1 Planctomycetota bacterium | reverse complement strand
ACCTGCAGGCGCCACAGGAGCTCCGGACGAGTCACGCCCATCGCGTCCAGCGCGCCGACCTGGATCAGGCTCTCGGCCTCGGCGCGGCTCGGCCGCGCGCGCTGCAGGAAGTCGACGAGGTCCCGGAACGCGCCGCCGGCGCGCCGCGCGGTCAGGATCCGGTCGACGGTCCGCTCGCCGAGCCCGCGCACCTTCGCGAGCCCGACGCGGATCGACGCCTCGCCGAGCAGCTCATGCTCGGCCTCGCCGCGCTGCACGCAGGGCGCCAGCAGCGCGGCGCCGAGCCGCTTGGCTTCTTCGGCGTAGACGCCCGGCGCGAAGTAGCCGGCCTCGTTGCGCAGCATCGCGCATAAGAACGCCGCCGGCCAACGCGCCTTGAGGTAGACGCAGCGGTACGCGAGCCGGCCGTAGGTCACCGAGTGCGCCTTGCAGAACGAGTAGGCAGCGAAGCGCGCCATCTCGGCCCAGATCTGCTCCGCAGCTTGCCGCGGCAGCCCCCGCCGCAGCCCCGCGACCACGAACGCGTCCGCCTCGCCCCGCATCTCCTCGCTGCGACCGCGCTTGCCGAGCTCTCGCCGCAGCACGTCGCTCGCCGTCGCGTCGAGCCCCGCGACCGCCATCGCCGCCCGGATCACGTCTTCTTGGTAGAGCATGATCCCGAAGGTGTCTTCGAACACCTCGAGCAGCAGCGGGTGCGCCGCCGAAGGTGGCTCGAGGCCCCGCGCGCGGCGGATAAACGCCTCCTTCATGCCCGAGGACGCCGGCCCTGGGCGCACCAGCGCGACCGCTTGGATCACTCGATCCATCGTCGCCGCGCCCATCTGCTGCAGCAGCGTGCGCATCGCCGGTGACTCGACCTGGAAGCAGCCGAGCGTGCCGCCTGACTGCAGCAGCTGCGCGGCGCGCTCGTCGTCCTCCGGGATCTCGTGCAGGTCCGGGACCCGCACACCGAGCCCTGCGAGCGACGTGACGCAGTCGTGCACGATCGACAGCGCGCGGTTGCCGAGCAGGTCGATCTTGACCATGCCGAGCCCCTCGACGAAGTGCATGTCGTATTGGGTCACGACCACCCCCTTGGCGGCTCGTTCGAGGGGCGCGTGGAGCGCGACCGGCTCAGGCGTAATGACGACCCCGCCGGGGTGCACCCCGAGGTGACGGGGCGCCGACAGCAGCTGCTGCGCGAGCTGCACCAGCCGCCGCTCGACGTCGGCCGGCAGCGCCGCGCGGTCACGCCCTGCCCCCTCACCCAAGAACCCGGGGGTCTGCGCCACGGTCTCAGTCAGGTCCACCCCGCGGCTGCCGTGCCACGGCAGCCGCTTGCTGCGCCGCGCCGCCTCCTCGGGCGGCACCCCCATCACCTTGGCGGCCTCCTGGTAGGCCGCGCGCGGTCCAAAGGTGTTGTAGGTCGCGATCATCGCGACGTGATCTCGACCGAAGTGCTCGTAGACGGCCTCGATCAACTCATCTCGGCGACGCCAACAGAAGTCCAGGTCGATGTCCGGCAGGTCGCTGCGCCCCGGGTTGAGGAACCGCTCGAACAAGAGGCCGTAACGCAGCGGGTCGGCGTCGGTCAGCCCCAGACAGTGCGCCACCAAGCTGTCTGCAGCCGACCCCCGGCCGACAAACGGGATGTCCCTCGCCCGCGCGAGGTCCACGATCTCCTGGACTGCGACGAAGTACGGCGAGAACCCCATGCGCTCGATCACCGCGAGCTCCTGGTCACAGCGCGCGCGCGCCTCTTCGAAGGTGTCGCGCGCGCCATAGCGCCGCCGTAGCCCGCGATCGACGAGGTGCCGTAGGCGTCCCTCCGCCGTCTCACCGTCCGCGAGCGCGACCGGCGGGAAGATCGGCGCGCGACGCGCCCCAAGCTCGAGCTGACAGCTCGCCAGCAGCTCCGCCGCCGTCGCCACGGCCTCGGGAGCGTCCTCGTGGCCTTGACGCAGCTGCTCACGCGTCGGCAGGTGCGCGTCCGCAGGCGCCACGCCGACGCCGCGCAGATCGCGAAGCGGGTCACCTCTCCCACTAGCGAGGCTCCGCAGCGAGCGGTTCCACTTCACCGCCAGGAACAACTGGTGCAGCAGGTGGTCTTCAGGCGTCGCGAACCAAACGTCGCGCACGGCGCACAGCTGCAGGTCGAGGTCCGCCGCGAGCTGGCGCAACATGCGCCGCGGCCAAGCGACCCCAGGGTCGGGCAGCTTCCGCCCAAGAGCCGCCGACGGGACGCTCGCAGCCGGGTCCAGCTGCGCAGCGCCGCGCGGCGGCAACGCGACCAGCAGCCGGCCCCGCGGCACGCGCACCGAGAGCTCCGGCAGCAGCCGCGGGTCCCCGCACAAGAACCAAAGCCCCTCAGCGTGGCGCTCACAGGCGCGCGCGAGGTCGAAGCCCGTCGGCTCACGAACGGCCGCTGGCGCCACCCCGTGGAAGCGGCTCAGCAGCGCGCACATCGATCGATAGCCGCGCTCGTCTTCCGCGACCAACGACAACCGACGCCCCCTGTGGACCAGCTCCGCTCCGAACAACGCCCGCAGGCCGACGCGCCGCGCGGCCTGGGCGAACGGGTAGAGCCCATAGAGCCCGTTGGTGTCGTGAAGGACTAGGTGATCCAACCCGAGGCGAACCGCCTCCTCGCACAGAGCCTGCGGCGAGCAGGGCGCCGTCAGCAGCGAGTAGTGGGTTCGGGAGAGCAGCAGGGCCACCCTCCTGGTATACCTAACATATACCGAACATCAAGACGCGGGGAGGACCCCGTTCGAGCTAGTCGTCGTAGTCGTCGAAGCGACTGCCGCCCCTGCGCCCGCGGTCGTCGCCGGCGTCCTCGTGGCGACGGCGGCCGTGGCCGCCGCGCCCCTTACGCCCGCGGTTGCGCTCCCGGGTCGGGCGCGCGTCCGGGCCGAAGCGTCGCTCACGGTTCTCACGCGCGCGTTCGGAAGCGCCCCGATCGCCCGAATCAGGGCCGCCTCGCCCGGGCATGTCGCCGTCGACGCGGGGCCGACGATCCCTGGAGCCGGAGTCGTGGGGAGCATCGCTCGCGCGCGCGCCGCCGCCGCCCGCGGGGCGGCGCTCTGCAGCCTCGGAGACGCGCAACGTGCGCGCCCCGAAGCTGGCGCCGTCCATGGCGGCAATCGCCTGCGCGGCCTCCTCCGCGGTGGCCATCTCGACAAACGCGAACCCACGCGGGCGCTGCGTCTCGCGGTCAAGCGGGATGTGCACCCGCTCGACGGTCCCGACGTTCTCGGTGAAGGCCGCTCGGATCGCAGCCTCGTCCGCGTCGTAAGGAAGATTTCCGACGTAGAGTCTCTGGCCCATTAGAGGATTGGCAAACTTGCCTGGCAATGCGGCGGATCGACGCTCGCTGCGCCACGTATGATACGCAGACTGGGGGCCCCGGGAAGCGCCCCCGGGCCACTTTCGGCCCCAACGCCCTTGCCGCCACGCGCTACGCGACCCAACTGGAACCTAACATGTCCGCCCGAAGCACCTTCCTTACGATGACCGCGTCGCTGCTCGTGTTCGCGTGCTGCGGCCCCGAGCATGCGGCCGCGCCGGCGGGCAGCCCCGCAAGCCCCACCTCCGCACCGCACCTTGACGCAGACACACCGCCGATGAGCCAAGCGCCTAACGACACGCCCCCACCCGCCACCGAGACCGCAGCCGCCGAAGAAGTCGCGACGTTCGGGGGCGGCTGCTTTTGGTGCACCGAAGCGGTCCTGGAGCAGCTAGACGGCGTCCGCGCCGTCACGTCTGGCTACATGGGCGGCGAGGTCGACGACCCCACCTACCGCCAAGTGTGTGAGGGCACCACGGGACACGCCGAGGTGGTTCAGGTCCGCTTTGATCCGGCGACGATCAGCTACGAGAAGCTGCTGGAGTGGTTCTTCCGGTCGCACGACCCGACCACGCTCAATCGCCAAGGCGCGGACGTCGGGACGCAGTATCGCTCGGCGGTGTTCTTTCACAGCGACGCGCAGCACCGCACCGCGACGCAGCTGATCGATGCGATCGCGCCAAACTGGTCAGACCCGATCGTGACGGAGGTCACCCCAGCGGTCACGTTCTGGCCGGCCGAGGGCTACCACCAGGACTACTACCGCGGCAACACGAGCCAGGGTTACTGCCGCGCCGTGATCTTGCCGAAGCTCAAGAAGCTCGGCCTCGACGTCAACGGGCGCGAAGCCGGCAAGGACTAGCGCGTCCAGCGCTGCTCTTGCAGCAGCACCTCTTCGCCGACCGAGCCCTCTGAGATCCGGAGGACGACGGCGCGCCGGTCCCGCGCGTCAAGCTCCAGCCGGAACGGGCGACCGTCGGGCGTATACGCGTCGACCATCGAGCCGAACAAGACGAGCTTGCCGACGTCGTCGGTCGGCTGTCCCTGGCAGTCGACCGCCCACGTGCTCCCCGTGTCTCGCCATGACGCCGTGTAGAGCCCTTTGAGCGTGTCAA
>JAYYEE010000481.1:0-2964 GCA_036160175.1 Planctomycetota bacterium | reverse complement strand
CATCGGCCCGACGAAGGAGAGCTCCGAATGGACGGCGAGGTGGTCGCCATGAGCGGCCCGACCGACGCGCTGCAGCGGGGCGTCGCGTTGATCCACCAAGAGCTGAACCTCTGCGACAACCTGTCGGTCAGCGGCGCGGTGTTCTTGGGCGCGGAACTGCGCCGCGGTCCCTTCCTCTGCGAGCGCGAGATGGCGGCGCAGACTGTGCGGCTGCTGAGCCGGCTCGGCTTAGACGTGGATCCTGCGCGGCCCGTCTCGTCGCTGCGGATGGGCGAGCGTCAGTTGCTTGAGATCGCGCGGGCGCTGCGCGCCGACGCGCGGGTCCTGATCATGGATGAGCCGACGTCGAGCTTGACGCAGGCCGAGGCCTCCCGGCTGTTCGAGGTCGTCGCCGAGCTGAAGGGCGCGGGCGTCGGTGTCGTGTACATCACGCACCGGCTCGCAGAGATCGAAGCCATCGCCGATCGCGTGGTTGGCTTGCGAGACGGTCGCAACAGCGGCGCGTTAGCGCGGGGCGAGATCTCCCAGGGGGGCATGGTGTCGTTGATGGTTGGCCGGGAGTTGGTTGGTCCGACGCGCACGGCTCACCCTCTTGGGGGCGCGGCGCTCGAGGTGAGTGGTCTCTGCACCGAGCGATTTCCGGACGCCGCAGTCGATCTCCACGTGCGGCGGGGCGAGATCGTCGGCGTCGCAGGCCTGCTGGGGAGCGGTCGCAGCGAGATCTTGCGCGCCATTTTCGGCGTCGATCGACGCCTCAGCGGCGACGTCTTGGTCAGCGGGCAGGCCGTTCGCTCCGGTGACGTGCGGGCCGCTATCGGCGCTGGGATCGCGCTGATTCCCGAGGATCGAAAATCGGAGGGGTTGTTGGTGGGGATGACGGTCGCTGAGAACCTGTCGCTGCCGACGCTCCGCGGCCGCGGTTATTGGCTGGATCGCGGCTATGAGGGTCGCGTGACCGCAGACGCGGTCGCGCAACTTGGGATCGCGGTTAGCGGCGGCGAGCAGCTGGCCGGCGCGCTGTCTGGCGGCAATCAGCAGAAGGTGGTCCTCGGCAAGTGGTTGTCGGCAGGGCCGCGGGTGTTGCTGTTAGATGAGCCGACGCGGGGCGTGGATGTGGGCGCGCGCGCAGAGATCTACCGCCGGCTTGACGCGCTGGCGGCGGAGGGGCTCGCGGTGCTCTTCGTCAGCTCGGAGCTCGAAGAGGTTCTGCAATTGTCGGATCGCGTCCTGGTAGTCCGCGACGGCGTCATCGCCGGAGAGCTCACCGGTAGCGCGCGGACCGAGGAAGCGATCATGATGCTGGCGACGGGGGTCGCGGCGACGAGGGATAGAGCATGAAGAAGCTGATCGGGATCGCCGTCTTGCTGTTGCTGATCGCGGTGGTGACCGCAGCCCTCAGCTACGATCCATCTTCTGACAGCTACACCTTCCTCTCGAGCTACAACCTCGAGAACCTGCTCCGTCGTATCGGCATGTTTGGAGTGCTGTCCGTGGCGGCGATGTTCGTGATCGTGACGGGCGGCATCGACCTCTCGATCGGAGCGGTCGTCTGCGTCGCTGGGTGCGTGTTGCCGTGGTTGTTGGTTGATTGCGACTTGCCAGCCTACATCGCGATGCCCATCGTCTTGATGTTGTGCGCTGGCATCGGCTTGTGGCACGGCGTGCTCGTCGTAGGCCTGCGGCTGCAGCCGTTCGTGGTGACCTTGTGCGGCTTGCTCCTGTACCGCGGCCTCATGCGGAAGTTCACGGGTGACCAGACCATGGGGCTTGGTGACGCGGCCGCGGGGCTCCGCTGGCTGGCGACGGGGAAGGTGCCGCTCACGTCGGACTTCGGCTTGCCGGTGCCGATCCTGGTGCTCGGGGTCGTGGCCGTGGCGACAGGGCTGCTTTGCCAGCGAACCGTCTGGGGCCGACACCTCTTCGCGTTGGGTCGGAACGAGGAGGCGGCGCGGTTCTCGGGCGTCCCTACCCGTCGCTTGACCGCGATGAGCTACGTGGCCTGCTCGCTGCTCGCTGGGCTGGGGGGGTGCTTATTCGTGCTCGACGTCAACTCGGCCCAAGCTTCGAACTTCGGGAACTTCTATGAGCTCTACGCCATCGCAGGAGCCGTGCTCGGCGGCGTCGCGCTGCGGGGCGGCGAAGGGCTGGTGCTTGGAGTAGTGCTCGGTGCGGCGCTGATGCAGCTGCTCTCAAATACGATCAACCTGGTCGGGGACAGCAACCAGCTGGAGTTCGCGGTCGTCGGCGCGGTGATCTTGATCGGCGCGAGCTTCGACGAGGTCTTTCGCCGGCTGCTGCAGCGCCGTCGCGCGCGACGGCGGTGACCGCTCAGCCGCCAGCTTGGAGCTCGCTCCAGCGCAGGTGGATCGCCGCTGGATACGCTTCGCACTCGGCCGCGAAGACGCGCGCGCTAAGTCGCGCGGTGTCATCGCCGTCGTATACCGGCACTCGCGCCTGCACGAGGACGCGCCCCGTATCGTATTGGCTGTCGCAGAGGTGGACCGTGCACCCTGACTCGGCCTCGCCAGCGTTGATGACGGCGCGGTGTACGTGCTCGCCAAACATCCCCTTGCCGCCGAATGACGGCAGCAGGGAGGGGTGGATGTTCAGGACGCGCCCTTCAAACTCGGGGATGATCGGAAGCAGCTTGATGTAGCCGCAGAGCGCGACGAGGTCGCAGCCGAGCTCTTGGACCCATGACCAGATCGCCGAGGCGTCGGTCAGGTGACGGGCTTCGATGCCGTGATCGAGCGCGCGCTGCAGGCCGAACGCGTCGTCGCGATCGCTGGCGACGCCAGCAACGGTCGCGTGTAGTCGCCCGTCGGCCGAGCGATCGAGCAGGTTTTGGAGCGTCCTCCCGCCCCCGCTGAGCAGGACCGCGATGCGCGGCATGTTTGTTTCTGGCGTGCTCACGTGTGGGCGCGTGCTGCGGCGAGGAAGCCAACCAAGAGCGTGGCCATGCGC
>JAYYEE010000480.1:0-2880 GCA_036160175.1 Planctomycetota bacterium | reverse complement strand
CAGGCCGAGGTCGACGACGTGCTCACCCACGCCTTCGTGCGCGCGTGCACGCGCGCGCCGGCTGCGCCGGAGCTGCAGACCCTGCGCGCGGTCCGGAAACGCCAGCTCGCGCGGGTCGACGCGGCGACGGCGTGGAGCGCGGTCGCGCGCGCGCTGCTGTCCCTCGACGAGGCCACGAGCAGGAGCTGAATGATGCGCCCCGAAGACACCTCCTCATCGCTGCTCGGGCGCCGCCAGTTCTTGGCGGACTGCGGCGTCGGCCTCAGCAAGGTCGCCGCGGCGTCCCTGCTCGCGCAGCACGCGTCCGCTTCGGAAGGCGCCGCCGACCCGAGGCCGCCGCACTTCGCGCCGCGCGCGAAGGCCGTCATCCACCTGTTCATGGGCGGCGCGCCCAGCCAGCTTGACCTCTTCGATCCGAAGCCGACGCTCACCAAATACGAGGGCGAGCCCCTGCCGCCGTCGGTGATCGGCGACCAGCGCTACGCGTTCATCCAGCCTGACGCCGCGGTGCTCGGCCCCCGCTTCCCGTTCGCGCGCCACGGCGACTCCGGCGCGCAGCTCGGGAGCCCGCTGAAGCACCTCGCCGGCGTCGCCGACGAGCTCTGCATCGTGCGATCGATGCACACGGATCAGTTCAACCACGCGCCAGCGCAGCTGCTGATGAACACGGGCTTCTCGCAGCCCGGACGCCCGAGCGTCGGCGCGTGGGCTACCTACGGGCTCGGCGCGGAGACCCGCAATCTCCCCGCGTTCGTCGCCATGGTGACCGGCTCGGGCATCAGCGCCGGCGCTTCGCTCTGGTCGAGCGGGTTCCTGCCGAAGTCCTACGACGCTGTCCGGCTGCGCAACGGCAAGGACCCGGTGCTCAACTTGACGACGCCCGCGCGGTTTGATGCCCCCGGGATGCAAGACGAGACGTTCGACCTGCTGGCGTCGCTGGATCGGCGCCGCGGCCAGGCCCTCGGCGACCCGACGCTCGCCGCCAGGATGCAGTCGCTCGAGATGGCGGCCAAACTGCAGACGTCGGCGCCCGAGCTCTTCGCGTTAGAAGGCGAAGGGCAAGCGACGCTCGACCTCTACGGCTGCGAGCCGGACAAGCCGTCGTTCGCACGCGCGTGCTTGCTCGCGCGGCGGCTCGTCGAACGGGGCGTGCGCTACGTCAACATCTTCCACGAGGGATGGGACGCGCACAGCGACGTGAAGGGCTCGACCGCGCGCAACTGCCGCGCGACCGACCAGGCCTGCGCGGCGCTCATTCGAGACCTCAAGCGCCGCGGCATGCTCGAGGACACGCTGGTGATCTGGGGCGGCGAGTTCGGCCGCACGCCCATGGTCGAGACGAACCCTGCGCTCGGTCGTAGCCAGGGCCGCGACCACCACCCGCAGGCCTTCACCATCTGGATGGCCGGCGGCGGTGTCCGCGCGGGGTATACGCACGGCGCGACGGACGACTTCGGCTACCACATCGTCGCGGACCCGGTGCACGTCCACGACCTCCAAGCGACCGTCATGCACCTGCTCGGGCTCGACCACGAACGGCTGACGTATCGGCACGCGGGCCGAGACTTCCGCCTCACGGACGTGCACGGCGAGGTCGTGCGGGCCCTGTTGGCCTGACCATCCAAGACCGCCGCGGCCGAGCGCGCGCTATGGCTTGAGCTGAATGCGACCGACGTAAGCCATCATCGTCAGATACATGAACGTCTGATCCTCGTCGAAGCAGATGTTCGTCGCTTCATCTGGGAGCTGGATCGTCGCGATGCGCTCGCCTTCGGGCGAGATCACCAAGACCCCACCCGGCCCGGTCGTGAAGACGTTGCCGCTGGCGTGCATCTTCAACCCGTCGAACCAGCCCTTTTCATCGTCCGCGAAGGGGCCGTCATAAAACACGTCGCCGCTGCCGTCCTTGGTCGAGAACCGCCACATCTCGCGCTTCTGCATGTTCGAGCTGTTGACGTAGAGGTAAGCGCCGTCAGGCGAGAGCGCCATCCCGTTGGGCAGCGGCATAACATCGCTCAGGAGCGCGATCTCGCCGGTCGCAGGCCGGAAGCGGTAGATGCCTGCCGTCGAGAGCTCGCGCTTCTCTTCAACGAAGATCATCTTGCCCGCCGTCGGGTTGCTGTTGACCTTGTCCAGGAAGCCGTAGGGCGGATCCGAGAAGTAGATGTCGCCGTTAGGCGCAATCGTCAGGTCGTTGGGGCTGTTGAGTCGCTTGCCGTCGAACTCGGAGACGACCGTCTGGATCTTGTCCACCGACGCGTCCGTGAGTGACAGCTTCGCGATCCGGCGGTCACCGTGTTGGCAGAAGATGAGGTCGCCGTTCGCGTCGATCGCGGCGCCGTTTGAGCCGCGGACGCCGCCCTCGTATGAGGGTGCGAACCCCGTGAATCCGCTCGCATCGAGCATGACGCTGGCTCCGGCTCGCTCGGACCAACTCCACATCTCATTCCCAGCGACGTTCGAAGCCAAGAGTCGCTGCTGCGCCGGAACCCAGACCGGCCCCTCACCAATCTGCAAGCCGTCGAACAGGACCTCTAGCTGCAGCTCGTCGCTCAAGAAGCCTCGGGCTCCGTCGCCATCAAAGACGACGGGGCAGGCCTTCATTAGGCGACCGGCTGGCGCGTCACCGCACGCTGACAGCACCATTAAGGAGGCGAGTAGGATCGAAGCTCTGATAAGATTCATGATCAGAATATGGGGCTCGCGAACTCTAAAGTCGGGGGGCCGCCTACTGAAGCATTCGGGTTGCAAACACCGGTCGCGCGGGCGCGATTACGCCGCGCTAGGCGCTTCATTGATGATCGACGAAGTGCCCCATGCGCTCTAAGCAGATCACTCGTAGCAAGCGGGATCTCCAAACCTAGATGTTCATGATTTCTA
>JAYYEE010000479.1:0-7904 GCA_036160175.1 Planctomycetota bacterium | reverse complement strand
CTTCGGCCGCGCGTCGCTGAGCTGGCGCACTGGCGGCGGCGAAGCGACCGGCCGGCCCTTCAGCAGTTCGCCGACGACGTGGGACCGAGCGCCAGCCGTTGCCGCTTCGGACGCACCCAGCGCAGCGCCCCATGCACCTCGGAGGCTGACCGGGTCGGGCTCGAACCACGTCTCCGCCGCGCCTTCGCGCTGCGCGTGGCGACCGAGCACATCAAGGGCGGAGGGGCCGCGCGGCAGCACGGGCGCCGTCGCGTCGAAGCGCGCGCAAACTACTGGCCGCGCCGAGGCGAGCGCTCGCACCAGCGTCGCAGATCCGTCGAGGCGGCGGTACGGCTGCACGATCGCGGCGGCGTCGCGAACACACCGCGGCGTGAAGGGCCCGTCGACGACGTCCACGTGCGCGGCGATCGGCCCGATCTCTCGGAGCATCGCGACAATCGAAGGCCTAGTTGAAGCGCTCGCGACGAGCTTGAGCCGCAGCCCTTGTTCGACGAAGTCGCGCGCGAAGCACGCGATCACGAGGTCCGTCCCGCACGCGAACACGTCATCCGTGACGTGGAGGACGCAGCGAGACGTCACCGGCTCAAGAGAAAGCCACGGGCGCAGCTCCATCTCCGGGCGGGCGTGGGGTTGCCGTTCGTTTCCAGACCAACGGAGCTCGGCCCGGACGCGCTCGGTCAAGCGTGTCGGCTCTGAGCCGCGCCCTGCGGCGATGACGACGCATGCCTTGGGCCAGGCGAGCGCGCCCATGGTGACCTGCTCGTCGGCGTCGCTCGCGCCGGCGACGACGATCAAGGGCGCCGTCGCGACCACGTCTTCTCGGATGGCCTCGCAGAGCCAGTCGACTTGACGCTCAGGCAAGCGGGTCCAAACCTCTCGCCGTCGTCCGCCGATGTCGACGGCGACGCGCCGCTCGCCCACCTCCGGAGCTCGCTCGGGTCCGACGACCAACGACAGCGACACGCGCATCCCGGCCCCCTGCAGCGACCGCAGGAGGGACCGCAGCGCGCCTGCGTCTCCCCTGAAGGGATCGCCATGGAGCCGGACGTGGTTCATCTCTCGCTCTCATCGGCAGTTCCGCCGCCGACCTGAAACGAACCAATGGCCTGTGGCACCAGGAGCCGCCTCAGGTCAAGATCGCGCGATGCCCACGACGTCGCAGCCGCACCCAGATCGCCGCCAGGCGACCCTGCACCAGGTGCTCGCCAGCGACCCGGCCCATGTCGCCAACCCCCCTTCTCTGCCTGGGATAGGCAGCGCCGACTGCCGCATCGACCTCAAGCAGTGGATCTTTCGCGCCCGACGCGCGATGGCGGCGTCTGCCGAGGCTGCGCATCACCTGGAGCCCTTGAGCGAAGCACGTCACCCCGACCTTTGGGCCGGGACCGTCCCCGACGGCGTCGCGCGAGGGTTCGCAGCCCGCCTAGAAGAGGCCTGCTCGATGGCCAACTTCGCCGATGCGACGCCGGCGCTGGAGCCACCGCGAGAGCGACACGACGGGGCCGCGCTACGACGAAAGAAGGACCTCCTCGTCGCCGCGGACGCCGCCCGGGTCCGCTTCACTCGCAAGGGCGGGCTGCTGTTCGTCGTCCGAGACCGCGAAGTTCACACGGAGAACTGCCTCTGGTTTGAAGCCCGCCGAGACCACGGGACGCTCGACGGCTTCGTCGGCGCCCCTGACGAGCGGCCGCGGCTCTTCTCGGCGCAGCACCTCAAGCCGGTCGATTACATCCGAACAGAGCACACCACCACGCTCGCCCTCACCGGCCTCCTCGGCAAGGGCGACGACGGCTGGCGCTGTCGCGTGCAGGTACACGGCGACCAGCGGCGAAGCGCGCTTTCGATGACGATCGAGCTTTCGCACAGCGCCCCAGGGTGGCGCCTCCGCAGCCGCCTGCTCGGCGTGCCCGAGGACCTCGCGCGCCACGCATGCGAACCCGTGCGGGAGCGTGTCGACGGACCGCGCGGCGGCTTCCTCGCGGACACGCTGATCCGATCCTGCGGCGTCCTCCGCGTCGGCGAAGATCTCATCGAGACGCCGGCTGCTGCGGCGCCAGGGCCGCTCGTTCACCGTTTCGAGCTCGGCCCAGCGACCCGCTGAGCGCGCCCATCCTCGACCAGATTCGAGGCAGCCGGTAGCTTGTGTGACTCCGTCACGCACCCGCCCCCGCAGTGCTCGAGCTCTATTGGTTTCTCATCGGCGCAACCGCCGCGACCATCGCGGCGTGGCTCCTACGCGCCCGCGCAGCTTCCAGGAGCCGGCAGCGCGAAGACCGCCAGCGGAGGGCCGTCGCGACGACGATCAGCCTCGAATCCCACGAGCTCGCGATCTCGATGTCCGAGGAGCTCGCCAGCCTCGCCAGCGCCGTCGAGGCGCGGACCCATCACCTAATCGAAGCGGCGCCTTCGCGGACACAGCTGCCGGGCGCCGCCGAGGCCTTGCTCACGTCGGTCGAGCGCTTGCGGCGCCTACACAAGAAGTTGATCGCGTTTGGCGGAGCCTGTCCTGTCGAGGATGGGACCGCAGACATCACTGAGCTCATCAACGGGATCAGCGATGAGCTGCAGCTCTTGCAGCTCGGCCTGGAGCTGCGCTGGGAGCCGCCGCCAGAGCTGCCGCGCATCGACGCCAACCCCGAGGCGATCCGCGACGCCATCCTGTTCGTCTGCGCGGCGCTGCTGCGCGCCGAGCGCGGCGCCACGCGCCTGACGTTCTCCGCCGAGCGTGCGTTCTCTCAGGTGCGCCCGACCATGAAGGTCGAGCTCAACCTCGAGTGGATCACGGCTCCGGGGCAGACCGGGGACGCCAGCAGCGTCGACAGCGCGTTCGCGCTCGACTGGGAGGCTGCCAAGCAGCTCCTTAGTATGCACGGCGGCGAGCTGACGATGTCGCACCTCCCAGGTAAGGCCGTACAAGCGATCGTGCAGCTCCCCATCGTTTTGAACCCTGAGCACCCCAGCAGCGCGAGCGCGCCGCCAGAGCCCGAGAGAACCGGCCGAGCGGTCGGCGAGTCCGACCACGACTACGGCGGCGCGCTGGTGTTGGAGTCCGACCCGGCGCTGCGCGCGGTCCTCGCGCGAGAGCTGAAGGCGAGCGGCCACGCCGTGTTTGTCTGCGCGGACGGGGAGTCGGCGCACACATTCCTGCAAGCGACCCCCGACCGCTTCGAACTGCTCATGATCGATGACGCCCAGCAACTCGAAGCGCAAACGCCGTTGGCGCGCGCGATCCGCGCCCGCGCACCTGCGCTGAAGATCTGCTTGCTGACCACCTCGACGACGGCGCCGCCCGAAGACTGGCCCGAACTTCACACGCTCCGTAAGCCATTTGGGGTCCACGAACTGCGCCACACGCTCGCCTCAATCCTGTCGGCGCCCTAGCCTTTGGAGCCGCCCACCCCAACGGAGAAGATCCCTGCCGCGCAAAGACAACCGTGCGCCGGACCAGCACCGGCCGATCAAGTTCACCCGCTCATTCACCGACCTGCCGGGCTCCGTGCTCGCAGAGTGCGGGAAGACCATGGTGTTGTGCACCGTGGGGATCCAAGACCAGGTCCCGCACTGGATGTACAACCGCCACCAGGGCGGCTGGCTGACTGCAGAATACTCCATGCTGCCTAACGCAGGCTCGCCGCGAAAGCCACGCGACGGGCGCACCGGCCGCCCGCTTGACGGGCGTACCCAAGAAATCCAGCGCCTGATCGGGCGCGCCCTCCGCTGCGCTGTCGACCTGAAGCAGCTACCCGAGGTGACGCTCTGGGTCGACTGTGACGTGCTGCAAGCAGACGGAGGAACCCGGACCACCTCCATCAACGGCGCCATCGTCGCGCTCTATGACGCGCTGCTCTACATGGAGGAGCAGAAGCGCCTGCCGCAGTGGCCGATGCGCGGCCTGGTCTCGGCGATCTCGGTCGGCCTGAAAGACGGGCAGCCCCTCGTCGACCTCGATTACCACGAGGACAGCTCCGCCGAAGCCGACCTCAACGTGATCTGCTCCAGCGACGGCAAGCTGATCGAGGTGCAGGGCGCCGCTGAGAAGGCCCCCTTCGCGGTCGAGCAGTTCCACGAGGTCGTCGCCGTCGGACAGCGCGCGTGCGAGGGGATCGACAAGCTCCAGCGCCAGGCGTTGGGGATCTGATATGCCTGAGCTCTGGATCGGCACAAACAACCCGAAGAAGCTCAAGGAGCTGACCCGCTTGCTCGCGCCGCTCGGCGTCACGCTACGCACGCCGCAGGACCTCGACGCGGAATTCGACCCCGTCGAGGACCGACCAGACTTCGCCGGCAACGCATACAAGAAGGCGTCGCTGCTCGCCCAGCTCTCGGGAGGGCTGGCGCTCGCAGACGACAGCGGCCTCTGCGTGGACGCGCTCGGCGGCCGCCCCGGCGTGCGCTCGGCGCGCTACGGGGGCCCGGGCCTCGATGACCGCGGGCGAATGCTGCGGCTCCTCGAGGAGCTTGAGGGCGTCCCGCACTCAGAGCGGACGGCGCGCTTCGTCTGCAGCCTCTGCGTCGCCGCGCCTGACGGCGCGACGCTTGCTGGGATCGAGCAGGTGTGCGAAGGCGTGTTGCGCGCGGAGCCGACTGGCGATGGAGGCTTCGGCTACGACCCGATCTTCGTCCCCGTCGAGCACCAAGACGACATGGGACAGTCGTTCGCCGTGCTCGACGACGCGGAGAAAGACCGCCTGAGTCACCGCGGCAAGGCGCTTCGCGCGTTGGTTGACGTGCTCCCCAGGCTGCTCTCCGAGCGTTAGCTCGGCGGCGCTGCTCCGAGCGCGGCCGCCAGCGCCGCGACCCGCTCCGCGAGCTGGAAATCGAGCGCCGACAAGCCGCCCACGTCGTGCGTCGTCATCGAGACGTCGACCACGCGGTAAGCGACCCGCCACTCCGGGTGGTGGTCCAGCTCCTCGGCGACCTCGGCCACCTCGGTCGTGAACTGGACCGCGTCGCGAAAGCGCGCGAAGCGAAACGTCGCGGAGAGGACCTCGCCTTCGCGGCGCCACTGCGGCAGCCTAGCCAGCGCCGCCACAACCTCGCTCTCTGTCGCGCGCATCGGCGTCATCTTCATCCGCGCTGCTCAGACAGCGCCGCGGCGCCGTCGAGGCTCTTCTCGCGCCCGTTGGCCGACGTCGTCATAAACAGCAGGCCAACGGCGTAGACGCCCGCCGCGACGTAGAAGACGTTGGAGAACCCGATCGCCATGCTCAAGACGATGCAGAAGATCGAGCCGAAGACGCTGAAGAACGCGTTGATCGCCCATCCCCACGGGATCAGGTGCGGGCAGGTCTGCTCGACGACGCGGATCCCCGTCGGGAAGGGGACCCCCAGCGCGAGGCCCGTCGGGACCAACATCACGACCACGACTACGACGCGCAGCCACAAGCTCAGGCCGAGGAGCTGCGGCAGCAGGTAGTTGATGAACAGCAAGTTGAGCGCTACCACGCCCAAGACGCCCAACAAGATCAGCAGCAGGTGGCGCCGGTGAACGCGCTCGATGCGGCCAGACCAGAGCGAGCCGATGCCGGCCGAAGCGAGCAGGCTCGTCAGAACCACCGACAACGCGTAGGTCGGATGTCCGAGGAAGATCACCAACTTCTGCATCAGCGCGATCTCGAACAGCATGAACCCGAGACCGAGCGCCGCGAAGTAGAGGAACACGCGCAGCGATCCAGGCGTACGGACGCCGTCCGCCCGAAGCTTTCTGAGCGGCAAGAAGATCAACAACGCCGCGAGCGCCAGGATCTGAATCATCGAGATCCCCAGGACGAAGTGACCGATCGGGAAGTCCGAGTGGTAGCTGAACGCTGCGCCCTTCGCCCCCTCGCCGCGGTCGGCGAACAACCCGGACCACTTATAGAAGTTGAAGAAGAACGGCGCGTCGTCGGTCGCCGGTCGGACGTCGAACGGATATGCCTCGTAGAAGTGCTGCTTGTCCTCGCCGCTCCGCGTAAGCAGATCGCGGAAGTCGCGGATCGTGTTCTTGATGTAGCTCGCCTGGGCGTCGATCGCCGGCTTCAGCTCCTGGAGCTTCTGCACCATGACGTCTGCGACCGGCTGCCCCTGCAGCGCCGCGGGCAGCAGCGCTGGCCCAGCTTCCGCGCCCGCGGCGACCTCGGCGGCCGCGGCGAACCATGCGCGGATCGCCTCGTCACGGCCGCGGATGTCGGCTGAGGAGCCCGTGATCGATCCCTTGATGCCCGGCAGCAGCACCGAGAAGTGCTCCGGCAGCAGCTCAATCGGCGCCTGCGCGGGCAGCAGCGGGTCATAGACCAAGCCGACGAACGCCTCCTTGCGGGCGAACGCGCGCAGCGCCTCGACCTCAGCTGGCGTAAACGGGCTCTGCTTGATCATCGTCGACGCCCAGTCGATCCCCCCGCGGAGGACGCAGACGTGCTTCTCCGGCTCCGGGACGCCTGCAAGGCGCAGCCCCTCGACCGCGATGTTCGCGAGCCGCAGCGTCTCTCTCGCCGCCTGCGGCGCCTTCAGCATGAAGCGGGAGTAGCAGACGATGCCGTCTGGGTTGAGGTGCGCGTAGAAGTCCTGGACCGCCTCGACCGTATAGAGGTAGCTCTCCGACAGCGTGTACGCGCCGCCGCTCAGCGCCGTATACGAGTCGACACCGCTCATCTGGATGACGTCGTACTTGTCGTCGTGCGAACGCAGCCACGCGCGCCCCTCGCTGTTGACTAGGTCGATCTTCTCGGCCAGCGGGCTCGTGGTGAAGAGCCCGCCGAGGTAGTCGTCGTAGCGCTCCGTGACCATCTCGATCATGGCCGTATTGAGCTCGACAGCCGTGACGTGGCTCGCTCCGTTGGCGAGCGCGACCAACACGTCGACCCCGCCCCCGACGCCGATCACCATCGACCGCTGATTCGTGCGCCCGCCTGCCTTGTGCACCACGTAGGCAGACGCCGCCTGGGTGTCGTCGAGGAACGGGAACTTGGTCAGATCCGCGGCGCCCTGATAGAGCATCGTCGGCGCCGTGCCATCCTGACCGACGCCACGGGCGACGATCTGCTGCTCGTCGACGAGCCCCATGTCGCCGCCGATCATCGGCGCGCTCGGCAGGCTAGGCCCGATCTCGACCTCCGCCGTGGCGCTCGACAACTTAGTGATCGGCAGGCCCGCGTTCTGCAGGGCGAGCGCTTCCTTACCGACAGCGTATGGGACCCGCCACTCCATCGGCGCGACGACCGACGGTGCCGTGCCCGTGAAGGCGAGGAGCAGCCACAGGCCGACTGCTACCCCTGGGACGCTGAGCACCAAGTAGCGTCGCGGCGTCGTGAAGCTGAAGGCGAACGCGGCCAGCAAGCCGAAGCAGCCGGCCAAGACGACCGCCGCCGAGCTGCCGTACGCCTTGAGCGCGAGCACGCTCAACGTCGCGCCGACGGCCGACCCGACCAAGTCCGCGAAGTAGAGCTTGTTGACGCTCTTTGAGAACCTCGTCAACGCGAGCCCGATCCCGAGCCCGCCGAGCAAGAAGGGCACGAACACGATCAGGTAGATCAAGAACAGCGCGAGCGCGTTCTCAGGGCGCTCCCAGATCGACAAGCTGTCGATGCGCACGAACGTCGTAAAGCAGAAGGCGAGCACGACGCTGAGGCCGTAACCAGCGCTCGTCCACACCAGCGCTCGCTCGGCGCCTCCCTCGCGGCGCCCTAAGCCCGTGGCCGTCAACAGGCTGCCGGACGCGCCGAAGCCGAGCAGCCCGATCGAGATCACCATGTAGGTGAAGTGGTGCCACATCATGATCGCGAAGACGCGCGTCAGCGCGATCTCGAACATGATGACCGACAAGCCGAGGCAGAAGATGCCGGCGAGCAGAGACCGAGGCGATTGTGGCATAGGCTTAAGCAGAGCGGAGCCGTCTGAGGCTGCCCGCCGATTGTGTCCGCAGGGCC
>JAYYEE010000478.1:0-6297 GCA_036160175.1 Planctomycetota bacterium | reverse complement strand
CATGCACGCAACGTCGCCCAACGGCACCAGGGAAGACAAGCCCGTTCCGACAAAAGACGCGCCGGCACCAGCCGCGCCTCACTGCACGGTGAAGCGGAGCGCGCGCGGGAAGACGGTGTCAATCACCAGAGATCCTGGCTGATCGAGCGTCACCGCCGTCGCGTAGAGGTCCGTGCCAGCGAGCCCGGGCAGCGCTGGGAGCTGCAGCGGACTGCTGGCGTGGCCCGCGGCGTCCAGGAACCCGATGCTGTTTGGCAAGATGACGTTGCCCGGTGACAAGGTGAAGCTCGCGAGCGGGTCGAAGTTGACCGGGACGAGCCGCCCGTCGGGGAGCCCGATCCCAGGCGTGTCACCAAAGGCGACCAGCATCAGGTAAACGGCGCCCTCGTCACCCTGGATGGACAGGTCCAAAGACGTCACCCCGCCTGCAGCGGCGGGTGCCGCGAGCGACAACGACGGCTCGGTCACGCGCAGCGTCTGGTTGACAGGGACGCTCTCAAGGCGCTGCACTTGCCCCGATGGCCATGTGACCGTGACCTCGTCGACAATCACCGCGCCGCCGACGCCAAAGTGCACGCGCCGGTCGACGCCGCTCAAGTACCCGGCGCCGCTGCGAACATGCTGACGCTGACGCTGGCTCCCGACTACGACCTCGACGTGCGCGCCGAGGCCGTCCCGGTTGCTGGCGACGCCGCGCGGGTCCACCCGCAGCCAGTTGCCTCGCTGGAGGTCGTTGCGATAGACGCCAAAACCGGCCTGGAACGAGTAATTCGGGTGCGCGGTGTAGCGGTTGAGGACGTCGACGCCACCGTCATCGTCGAAGTCCGCGATCAGCGCGGTGTGCTGCGGGAAGGCCACGCCGAGGCCGCGCGCGATCGCGCCGTTAGGCCACAGCACCTGGGCGCTGGCAGGCGCGCCAGGATTCTCATAGAGCGCGTTCGGCGCGAAGCTCTGCACGACGTGCACGTCTTGCCAACCGTCGTTGTGTACGTCGAGCCAGTTGACCGCCCAACCGATCGCCTGTCCTTGCAAGCCGTAGGTGTAGGTGTCGTCGACGAAGCGACTGAGGCCGGGGTCCCACCTGAGGAACAAGTGGTCGGGCATCGTGTCGCTGAGGTAGAGGTCTACGCCGCCGTCGTTGAACGCGTCGACGAAGTCCACGCCCATGCAGTCGATGGCCGCGGCGGCGTTCATCGGATCTGCGACGTCAGTGAAGGTCCCGTCTCCGTTGTTCTGGAGCAGGGCGTTGGGAAGGTAGAGGTAGCCCTTGTCGTTGCAGCAGATGATGTCCGGCCAGCTATCCTCGTTGAAGTCACAGAAGGCCGCGGCGCACGTGAGGCCAAAGTTGCTTGCACCCGCTGCGGCGGTGACATCGACGAACGCGCCGCCGCCGATGTTTCGGTAGAGGACGTTGTCCTGCGCGAGACCGTTGAGGCCGTCTCGATTTGCTAGGTAGATGTCGAGCCACCCGTCCCGGTCGTAGTCACCGAAGCTGACGCCGTACGTGTTCGCAGCGCTCGTCAAGCCTCGCGCCTGCGCGTCCTCGACGAAGCCTCCAGCTCCGTCATTGATGAACAGCTGCAGCGGCAGGTTGGAGTTCGCCAACAGGATGTCTTGGTCGCCGTCGTTGTCGACGTCGGCGGCGACAATGGCGTGCGGGGCGTAGGCGATCCCGAGGTTGCCCGCTGGCGCGAACGTCATCCCACCCTGGTTCCAATACAGCTGCACTGCCTGGCCAGCGCCCAAGGGGACGACGACGTCTAGGTCGCCATCCCCGTCAAAGTCCGCGCAGCACGCGCCGATGCCGTAGGCGCCAACCGACGGCGAGACCGCGGCAAGACCAGACGGAGCCGTGACGTCAACGAAGGTCTGCGCAGGCATCACTGCGATCGCGGCCGCGCAGGCCACGCCGCGCAACAGAGACTCACTCACGAGTGACATGCATCCGATGATACAGCACGCTCGGGGAGTTCGCGGAATGGCCGCGGCCGCGACGAAATCGCGCCGGCGCAGCTGCCGCGCCGACCACAAATTACTGCTGACCGCAGAGGCGTGCGCGCCCGCGCGACGCTGCGGTGACACGCGACCTCGGCGGCGCCCCGATCATTCGACGCGCTAGATGCGGGCGCGCTAGATGCGGGCGCGCTCGCGGCGAGCCTTGGCAACGTCGCTCCGGGTCCGCGCGAGCCCGTCCAAGTAGGCGCTGTCGATGTCGCCTGCCACGTAGTGGCCGTCAAAGACCGAGCACTCAAACCGCTCGACGCCTGGGTTGCCCTCGCGGGCAGACTCGATCAACGCGTCGAGGTCCTGATATACGAGCAGGTCGGCTCCGATCTCGCGCGCGATCTCCTCCTCCGTCCGACCCGGCGCGATCAGCTCTTCGACCGAAGGCATATCGATCCCGTAGACGTTCGGGTAGCGAACTGCCGGCGCCGCCGAGCAGTAGTAGACCTTCGCAGCGCCGGCCTGGCGGGCCATCTGCACGAGCTGTCGGCACGTCGTGCCGCGCACGATCGAGTCGTCGACGAGGCAGACGACCTTGCCCTGGAACTCTAGCCCGATCGGGTTGAGCTTCTTGCGCACGCTGCGACGTCGCTCGACCTGGCCCGGCATGATGAACGTGCGGCCGATGTAGCGGTTCTTGATGAACCCCTCGCGGTACTTCACGCCAAGCTCCAACGCCATCGCCATGGCGGAAGTCCGCCCCGAGTCGGGGATCGGCATGACCACGTCGATGTCGTGGTCCGGGAAGATCCGCCGCACCTTCTCGGCGAGCTTCTCCCCCATCCGCAGACGAGACTTGTAGACGCTGATGCCGTCTAGGACCGAGTCCGGGCGCGCGAGGTAAACGTGCTCGAAGATGCAAGGCGTGAGCTTCGTCTCCGCAGCACACAGACGCGACGCGACCTCACCGTCTCGACTGACGTAGACCGCCTCACCAGGCGCGACGTCACGCACGACCTCAAAGCCGAGCGAGTCGAGCGCGACGGACTCGCTGGCGAACATCGTCTCGACGCCGTCATCGGTGACCCGCTGGCCCATGACCAGCGGACGAATCCCGTGCGGGTCGCGGAAGGTCACCAAGCCGTGCCCGTGGATCATCGCGACCGCCGCGTAGGCGCCGCGGCAGCGCCGGTGCACTCGCTCGACGGCCTGGAAGACCGCGTCCGCTGTCAACCCTGGCTGACAGGCGGCCTGGAGCTCGTGCGCGAAGACGTTGAGCAGGACCTCGCTGTCGCTGGTCGTGTTGATGTGTCGACGGTCTGCGGAGTAGACCTCTTCACCGAGTTGCTCAGCGTTGGTGAGGTTGCCGTTGTGAGCGAGGCAGATCCCGAACGGGGCGTTGACGTAGAAAGGCTGCGCCTCGGAGGCGCTCGAGCAACCGGCGGTCGGGTAGCGGCAGTGCGCGATGCCCATCGTCCCGCGCAGCCGCTCCCTGTGCTGCACGTCGAACACGTCGCGGACCAGGCCGGTCTCTTTGCGCAGTTGCAGCAGGCCGGCGTCATCGGTCGCGATCCCAGCGGCGTCTTGGCCACGGTGCTGCAGGACGGTCAAGGCGTCATACAGGCTCTGATTGACGTCGCGCTTCGCGACGATTCCGGCGATTCCACACATAGAGGTTACTCCCTCCCGCGGGGCGCGGCCGCGCCGCGCCTCGCGGGGCGTCACGGTAGCTGCCCGCGCGCGGCGCAGCACCACGCGGCCGACCGGTCTGCCTGGAGAGTCAGGTCGTCGCCGCGCCTCCGCCGCCGCGGAGGTCGGTGATGCGGGCGCGCACGATCGAGTAACCAACCATCAGCGCCGCCGCCAACATCACCGCGCTGCGCACGATCACCTCCGCCCAGCTCAGGCCAGGCAGCCACTCGCGCATGAATAGGTCGAAGCCAAACATCGCCGCCAGCGTCGGCGCGAGGCTGGTCAGCTGCGCCTTGACGAGCTGCGCGAGCGGCAAGCCGACGCCCCGGCACACCGTGACCGACTGCCATCCGAAGTAGACGAGCCACGCGGGGATCATCGTCGCCCAGGCGAGCCCTGCGATGCCCATCGGGCCGACCAGGCAAGCGCTGAGTCCCAGGGTGAGGACAACGTCGACCGCGCTCATCGCTGCGAGGGCCCGGACGCGGCGCGTCGCGAACAGCACTTGGCGCCCGCAGCTAGAGGCCGCGCGCGCGAGGCTGCCCACCGCCAGCAAGGAGAGGATGTAGCCGCTGCTGACGAAGTCCTGCCCGTCGATGTACTGCGGCCCTAGCCACACGCCGAGGAACGACTCCCCGACGAACAAGAGCCCGCCACCGATCACTGCCGCGAGGAACGTGCTGCCGCGCGTCCCCTCGACCAGCAACCGCCGCAGCTGCGCCGTATCGCCCTGGGCGTCGAGCTTGGTCGCGTAGGGCGTGATCGCCCACGTCACAGCCAAGACCAGCTGCGTGTAGATCGGGATCAGCTTGGCGCCGTTCTCATACGCCGTCACGGCGTATTCGTTGATCGCGACCAACGCGATCACCGCGCCTGCGGCGAGCACGACCCGATCCGCCGCGTTGACGAGGCTGTTGTAGACGCCGTAGGAGAGCAACTCCCGGACTGCGCCGCGCGAGAACGACGCGGTCGAAACCCGCAGCGTTGGCATCAGCCGATACGCGACGAGGACACGGCAGCACGCGATCGCGAGCTGCACGCCACCGACGACCCAAGCGAGGCCGTAGAGACCGTGACCTGAGCGCAGAGACCAGACCGTCAACGCGGCGATCAAGAGCCGCTCGAGGATCCCCAGCCCGTTGCTGAGGTCCATGCGCTCCTTGGCGTAGGTCACTGCTTGAAACAACGCGAGCGGCAGGCAGAGCGAGACGCTGACGCCGATCACGACGAAAGCGGCCTGGGCATCACGCCCCACAGCGCGCGGGTCGATGTCGCCACCTGTTCGGCTGCCCAAGAAGTCAGGGAGCTGGCTCGCGATGCCGAGCGTCGCCAAGACCCCGACGGCGGCGAGCGCCAGCAGCACCACGAACGCAGTGCTGAAGCTGCGGTTGACGCCGTCCTCGTCGCCCTGCTCGGCGTAGCGCGTCAGGTAGAGGCCGGCCGCTGATCGGATCCCGAGGTCGAAGATGCCGTAGCTGCCCGTCGTCGCGATCAACACGCTCCAGATGCCGTAAGGACCGTCGCCTAGACGCGCTAGGACGAACGGTGTCAGCAGGAACATGACGGCAGCGTTGACCAGATATCCGGCCAGGTTGCTGCTGATGTTGCGGGCGAAGATGCCCCTGCGGGAAACGGGCATAGGACGGGAGACGAGGAGCAAAGAGACTAGCCGCATCCATGCTCCAGCAGAACAGCCTGCTTCGGGACCCTCACGACAAGCCCCGCGCGCCCAGCTCAGCGCGCCCAGCTCAGCGCGCTTCGAGCAGGGAGAGCAGCGGCGCGAAGGTGTGGTCTCGACTGAGCTCCGGCACAGGGTCGAGCTCAGAGACGCCCTCGACGAGACGCGCAATCGCGTCAGAAAGCCCGTTGGCATCGCCGTGCTCGAAACACCACGCGGAACCGCTCGTCTTCGCGACGATGTCGCGCGCGTCGCCGCCCCCGCCAACGAACAGCGTCGGGCGACGCGCCATCACGTAATCGAACAGCTTGCCGGGGACAAAGACGCTGTCGGATGGATCCTGCCCGTTGACCAGCACCAGCGCGCTCGCAGCGCGCATGGCCGCCAGCGCCTGCGCGTAGGGCAAGTAATCGCGCCGAATGACGCGTACGGCGACCGACGGCGACGCGTTCTCAAGGTCGCGCTCTAAGAGCGCGCGTGAGTCCCCAGCGTCACAGTAAACCTCGACGCGCAGCTGCTCCAAGACCGCCGGATCCAGCTGCTCCATCGCCGCAAACAACGGCGTGAGCATGCGGCGAGGAAAGATGGTCCCGAAGTAGCCGAGCACGACGGGCGCAGAAGACGCGTGCGGCGCCACTGTAGACGCGCTGGCGACCACCTCGTCTGCGAGCGCGTAGTCCGCCGCGTTCCGCATCACCTCTACCGGCACCTCGAGGCCGTCGAACGTCTGCTCGAAGCGTTCCTTCGCCTGGATGGAGTTCACGTAGAGCACGTCGGCGACCGCCAACCAAGCGCGCTCCCGCGCCTGGAGCCGCTCGCGGACACGCGCACTCCCGGGCTGCGTCCACGGGTTGCCGCACAACAAGTCGCGGTAGTCGACGACCAGCTTCGCGTCGGGCACGGCCTTCCGCAGGCGCGGCAACGCGCTCAGCTGACCATGCGGCCCGCACGACACCACGACCGCGTCGAAGTCCTGCGCGCGC
>JAYYEE010000477.1:0-3460 GCA_036160175.1 Planctomycetota bacterium | reverse complement strand
AGAGGTGCGCGTTGGTGATCACGAACCCGTCGCGGCTCGCGACCACGCCGGAGCCCAGGCCGCGGCGACGCTGCACGCACCCGGGGTCGTCCGCGCCGGGCGTGGGCCACGGCCCGTCGCCGGCGTAGACGCCCACGACAGCAGGCGCCACCGCTGCGACCGCGCGCGACCACGCGTGCGGCGTGCGCTTCTTCGCCGCGACCGCGCCGAGCTCGGCCTGGAACGCCGCGCGCGCACGCTTGGCCTGCACCACGACCCCAAAGCTCGGGCGCTTGAGGTCTTCGAGCTTCGGCTCTCGGACGTCGCGCAGGACGCGCTCCGTCGAGTAAACACCCAGGAGCTGCCCGTCGGCGCCGAAGACGCCGGCGCCGTCACAGCGCAGGTCGTTGCGCGAGTCGGTGAGGAACACGTCCTCAGCCGAGAAGCGGTGGCCGTCGAGCGTGACGGCAGACAGCGCGCGGCTCGCGACCCCGGAGAACGCGAGCATCTCTTCCCCCTCGGGCCTCGCGACGACCAGCGCGGGCTCTCCGTAGTGCGGAGCGGCGTCGGCGAGCGGCGCGAACGCGACCCCGTCTGGCGGCGCGTCGACCTTCAGCAGCGCCAGCCCGGTCGCATCGTCGCTGCGCACGACCCGCGCGACCAGCTCGGTGTTCGCGGCGTCGTTCCAGCGCACCTTGACCCGCTTGTCGTCGGCGCCCACCGACTCTGCGATGAGGCGATGCAGGGTGAGCACGTGTCCCTCGGCGCTGACCAACACCCCGGTGCTCGCGCGCTCGATGTAGAAGCTGCCGCGGGGTCCGTCGACCTCGACCGCGACATAGACGACCGCGCGGCTGCAGCCCTCAAACGTGCGGGTCGACCAGGTCGGCGCCGCGGCGCCGGTCGGCGCCCCTAGCAGAGACGGGTTGACGACGCCTTGCGCCGCCGCCGACGCACAGGCCAACAGGGCGGAGAACAACAGGGAGCGCGGACGCATGAGGCCGAGCAGCCTAACGCCCCAGGCGCCATCCGCCCAGCCGCCCGGACCGCCGGATCACTTGCCGGCGTTCGACTCGGCGCGCGCAATCGCTAGCTCGAGCATGCGCTTCTGGTGCTTGAGGTAGTACTCGGCGTTGGCCTTGAGCCGGTTCATCGTGTTCGCCTCGTTTTCTTCGTGCCCCTGGAACTGGGCGCCAGCGAAGATCTTGCTCATATAGCTCTTCGTGGCTTTGGCCATGTTCTTGAAGGACGGGTGGAACTTCTTCATGGCGTCGTAGGCCTTACCGAGCGCCTTGACCTCCTTGCGCGCCTTGGTCCCTCCCTGCGGGTTGAACGCGGCGAAGAGCGCCAGCGAGGTGTCGACGGCCTTCATCGCCTTCTTCAGGTTGCCGAGCTCGGCCTCGCGCAACGAGGGCTTGATGACGAGAGACGACATCACCCGCTTGCCCTTGCAAGCGCCGCACTCGAACTTGCCCGCACCCCGACATGCCGGACACTTACTCCACCGCTTCGCCGCGCCGACCCGCAGCTGCCCGCCGCCACCACAGACCGTGCACAAGAACATGCCGGAGCCCATGCACCCAGCGCACGGGACCTCGTCGAGCGGATCTGCGATCTTCCCCTTGCCTGCGCACGCGCGGCAGGCCGTCATGTTCTTCGGATCCTTGCGACCGCACTCTGGGCAGCTCTTGGCGTCCTTAGGAAAGCGCGCGCAGGTTGCGCAGACCATCTTGCCGGTGCCTTTGCAGCTCGCGCAAACAGGCGCAGACCACTCCGCCCATTGCAGCTGGCCGTCCTCGCCCTCCACCGTTGCGCGTTCGATCCGCTCTGGGATCAAGTAGCGCGCGCCCTGCGCTCCGCCCTGCGCGTCAGACGCGAACAGCATCGAGAACAACAACAAGCAGAGCTGGATCTTGAGCATGTGGATCACCTCGCAGGTGCCGAGCCTACGCGCCAAAGCGGCGCGCGGCTAGACCTCCTCGTCGTCGGTTGCCGCACCGTCTTTCCCGCGCCTCAATCGCAGCCGCTTGTTCTGCTTGCGCAGCCGGTCGTTGGCCTGCTGCAGCCGGCCGGTCTCGTCGAGCAGCCAGCGCAGCTCCTCACTGGTGACCTGCACCGCCTCGTCTTCACCCTTGACCAACCTTCGCAGCCGCTTCCGGCGGGCGTCGTCCTGCTTGTTCATGCCAGCAAGCTCGCACGCAGACGAAGCCGAGGCAAGGCCGACGCAGCGCGTTCGTCCGCGCCCCTAGCGCTCGCCGCCGTCGCGGCCGGGCTCTTCTCCCGCCGGCACGCTCAGGTCGTCGCCGTAGAGCACGCGCAGCAGGTAGAGGCCGCGCGCGGGCGCCGTCGCGCCTGCGAGCCGCCGATCTGCGCCCTCCAAGACCTCGCGCACCCACTCCGGCGGCCGGTTGCCGTAGCCGACCTCGAGCAGCGTACCGACGAGGTTGCGGACCATGTTGTAGAGGAAGCCGGAGCCCTGCACGACGAAGTCGAAGCCGTCGCGCCGTCGGACTAGGTGCAGGTGCTGCAGCGTGCGCACGGTGCCGCGCGAGCGCGCGTAGCCCGGGTTGGTCGCGA
This sequence comes from Planctomycetota bacterium, assembly GCA_036160175.1. Lineage (GTDB taxonomy): Bacteria > Planctomycetota > UBA1135 > UBA1135 > UBA2386. The sequence continues at coordinate 904 of JAYYEE010000477.1, read as the reverse complement.
ACGAGGCGAAGTCGTGCTTGCCGCGCAGGCACTGCATCGCGCGGCGCATCGCGTCGAGGTCGACGGCGCGCCGGCTCCAGTGAAAATACGGCCGACCGACCGCGGGCTTCACCGGGCTGCAGACGACGCGGTAGAGGTAGCGCTTGCCGCCAGCGAAGAAGCGCGCGTGGAACGCGTCCGGCGCGAGGATCGCCCGGCGCACGGCGACGTCCTCCGGCAAGTTGCTGTTGAGCGCGAGCTGCAGCTTGTCGGCCGGGAACTCGCGGTCGATCTTGATGTGCGCGCACTGACCGAAGGCGTGCACGCCGGTGTCGGTGCGCCCCGCCCCCTCGACGTGCGTGCCGCCGAGGTCGATGGCGACGCAGGCCTTCTCGAGCTCTTCTTGGACAGTGCGCACGCCAGGCTGGCGCTGCCACCCGTGGAAGTTCGTGCCGTCATAGGCGACGGTCAGCAGGTAGGTCGGCACAAGCCCGACCATACGCGCTCAGCCGCGCAGAAGCAGCCGGGAGAGCAGCGCGCCGACGGCCGTCGCGGCGGCGGCGATCCCCGCGAGGATCGGGTTGGACTGCGCCGTCCACAGCCACGCGGCGGCGCTCCACCCGACGACGAGCACAGCCAGCGGCGCGGCCGCGGCGAACGCCGGGGTGATCGGGCTCACGGGCAGCGGCGAACGAGCAGGGCGCAGTGCGGCCGACGCTCGCCCCGCGCTGATCTGGGCGCCGCGCGCGGCGTCTTCGGGCGACGCGACGAGCTCCGCGAGGCCTTCCTCGACGAACGGAACCGCAGCAGCCGCGACGGGCTGCGGCGCGCCCTCGACGCCGTCTGCCACTGCGCAAGCTGGCGACAACGCCTCATCGAACAAGCCGTCAGCTTCTGCGGCGGTGACGCCTTGCTGGGCCGCTTG
>JAYYEE010000476.1:0-6682 GCA_036160175.1 Planctomycetota bacterium | reverse complement strand
TCTGCTTCGCGCCACGCGTCGTCGCCGTGCGTCGCGGTCACACCGACTCCGCCGCGAACCCGGCAGCGGCGAGCTGCGCGAGGATCTGCTCTACGTGCGCGGCCCCCTTGGTCTCCATCACGACGTGGAGCTCTGCTTCGCGTGGCGGCAGCTGGTTGAAGTGCCGCTGGTGCTCGACGTCGACGACGTCGGCGCCTGCAGCGCCGATCAGCTGCGTCACCTTCGACAGCACACCTGGGACGTCGTGGATTGAGATCCGCAGCTTGGCGATCTTGCCGTCGCGCTGGAGGCCGCGCATCAAGACCGTCGACAGCATCCTGCGGTCGATGTTGCCGCCGCAGATGACGACGCCCACCTCGCGGCCTTCAAAGAGCTGGTTGTGCCGGAGCATCGCGGCGTAGCCTGCGGCGCCCGCGCCTTCGGCGACGACCTTCTGCTGCGCTGCGAGCAGCTGCACGGCCTCTTCGACGTCGCGCTCGGAGACCAAGAGCACGTCGTCGATGCGCGCGCGGAGCAGCTCAAGGGGCAGCTTCCCTGGGGTCTTGACCGCGATCCCATCGGCCAGCGTGTGGGTGTTGGGGCGCGGCATCGGCTCACCTGCAAGCGCCGCGTCCATCGACGGACAGCCCTCGGTCTGGACGCCTAGCAGGCGCACGTCCGGGTTGACGTGCTTGGCCCAGACCGCGACGCCTGCCGCGAGGCCGCCGCCGCCGATCGGGACCACTAGCGTGTCGGTCGACGGCGCGTCTTCGAGCAGCTCGCGCGCGACGGTGCCCTGACCCGCGATGATGTAGGGGTCATCGTACGGATGGATGAACGTCAGCTGCTCGGCGTCAGCTATCTCGAGCGCGTGCTGGTAGCTCTCGGCGAGCGACTCGCCGTGGAGCACCACGCGCGCGCCGTGTCCTTCGGTGCGCTCCACCTTGGCGAACGGGGTCGTCCACGGCATCACGATGGTCGCCTGGAGTCCGAGTCGGTGGGCGTGGTGGGCGACTCCCTGCGCGTGGTTCCCAGCGGACGCGGCGATCACGCCCGCCGGCGGTGACGCGCCATCCGTGAGTCGTTGGAGCTTGTAGCAGCTGCCGCGGTCCTTGAACGAGCCGGTGTACTGCAGGTTCTCGAGCTTGAGCCACAGGCGCGCGCCGAGCGGTTCGCCGAGGCGCGGCGCGGCGACGGTGGGCGTGCGCAGCACGTAGGGCTTGATCTGCTCGTGCGCGGTTGCGATGTCCTCGGGCGTCACCGACATGGGGCCGCGAGCCTACCCGCTGGCTAGGATGCTGCCATGCTCGAACTCGCGTGGTCGCTGGTGCTGCTCTGGAACGTGCTGACGCTCACGACCTTTGGCTGGGACAAGTGGCGAAGCAGCCGCGAGCGGCCGCGCGTCTCGGAGCGGCGCCTCTTGTGGATGCTGTTTCTGACCGGTGGGGTCGGCGCGTGGCTCGCGATGGCGTGGTTCCGGCACAAGACCGTCAAGCAGCCGTTCCGGCGCTACGCGGCGCTGTGGACCGCGATCAACCCGTTCTGGTTGCTCGTCTGGTGGTCGTGGGGGAGCCCCGCTGTGTGAGCGCGGTCAGAGCTGCAGGCGGATCTTCGCTGCGGCGCGCGCCGCGAACAGTCGCCGCTCTTGCATGGCGCGCCGCATCACCTGCCGGATGGACGGGATCGCGTCGTCCGTGAACAGGATGAAGACCTGCTGCGCGAACTCGAGCCGCCGCACGAAGTGCCAGCCGTACTGCGTCTCGATGACGTCGCCCGTGACTTGTCCGTCGCGCAGCGCCCACGCCGCGCGGCACAGCGCCGCTGGCAGGCGGTCGTCGAAGCGGTGGATGCCGGGGAGCTTGCCGTCGGTCGCGCGGGTCTTGTTGTCGTCAGAGAAGAGGCGGACGAGCTCGTTGAAGTTGGAGCCGTCGGGGCGCAGGCGCGCCTTGATCTCGGCGACGCGGGCGTTCGCCCTGGCGGTGCCTTCGTCGTTTAGCAGCAGCCCCGTGCCGCCGTCGCGGTGCTGGACCAGGATGTGCTGTACGGTCACCTGGCCGCCGAAGAAGCGCGCGTTGTCATTGAAGAAGTCGCGCAGCTGCTTGCGCGTGTAGTCGTCCTTCTCCAAGAGGTCGAGCATCCCCTGGAGCTCGGCGCTCAGGCCGCGCTTGAGTTGGAAGTCTGCGAGGAGGCGATTGACGTGGCGCTGTGAGAGTTCAGTCGGCCGGCCGGTCTGGCGGCGGTGCTCGATCACGTTGCCGAGGTAGGCCTCAAAGCTCGCCTTGAGCGAGGCGCTCTGCGCCTGCTCTAGCTCGACGGGGTCAACGTAGGTGTCGCCCAACTGTTGCCGGACCGCCTCCATGTCTGCGAACTGGCGGACCCAGGGCGCCATCAGGTCCGACTGGAGGTAGCGCTGGAACGTCGGCTGCTCCGTCACCAGCTTCGCGAAGCCGGGGTAGTGGCGCGCGTCGATGTGCTTGATCAGCTCGCTCAGCGTCAGCGTCTTGTTGCCGACGACCGCGATCGCCTTGTCCTTGTCGCGCGGGTAGCGAACCGTCACGAACTGCGGGCCTGGCTTGCTCAGCGCCGCTGGCGCGGCGTCTTGGGCCGCGGCTGGCAGGGCCGTCGCCAACGCCAAGAGCAGGCGCGAGGAGGTGCGGAGATGCGTGTTCATCGTCGTGGAGTAGTTTGCGGGACGCGGACCGTCACACCTCATTGCGTTCGGCAACAAATCGCTCCTGGTTTGAGTTCGTCGACCGGGTCGTCGCAGTTCGAGACCGGGGAGGCTGCTGCGACGTCGACGCCTCGGTGGGACGGGCGCGCGGCGCCCAACCCGCTTGCGTCGGAGCGTTGCAGGGCGTTCGATGGGCGCCGTGACCGCCGATCTCCGCTCCCGATTGCTCGAGGCCATCGAGTCGCGGTCACGCGAGGTCCTCGGCGGCGGCCCGCTGCGCTGCTTCTTCGCCCCTGGACGGATCAACCTCGTCGGCGCGCACCTCGACTACAGCGGCGGGGACGTGATGCCGATGGCGATCGACCGCGGCATCGCCGCGGGGGTGCGCGTCCGCGACGACGGCCGCATCCGGCTGTGGAGCGTCGACCAGCCGCAGGCGATCGAGGTGTCAGTCGACGAGGTCGGCGACGTCGCCGAGGAGCGCTGGGGTTGGGGCAACTACCCGTTGGGCATCTGGCGCAGGTTCCAGGTCGACCAGGGGCTTCGCGCCGGCTTCGACGCTGTCTACGCCGGCGACGTCGCGATGGCCTCGGGCCTGTCCTCATCCGCGGCGATCGAGGTCGTGACGGCGACGGCGCTGAGCGCGCTGCACAGCCTCGACCTGGCGCCAGCGACGATCGCGGCGCTGGCGCACCGCGCTGAGAACGAGTTCGTCGGGGTTCGCTGCGGCATCATGGACCAGTACGCATCCGCGCTCGCGCAGCCCGGCAAGGCGCTCTGGATGCGCTGTCAGGGCCCGCGCTGGGAGCACGTGCCGTTTGACCCGGGCGCGTGCGAGGTGCTCGTTATGGACACGAAGAAGCCGCGCACGCTCGCCGCAAGCGTCTTCAACGAGCGCGTCGAGGAGTGCGCGCGCGCGAGGGAGTTCCTGAGCGAGCGCGTCCGTCCAGAGGCCCACCTCGCGTCGTACACGACAGGAGACTTAGAGTCGGTGCGGACCGACATGGACCCGGTGCTGCATCAGCGCGCCCGTCACGTCGTGACCGAGATGGGGCGGATCGCCGCCGGCGCGGCGGCGCTGCGCGCGCACGACTACGCCGCCCTTGGCGCCCAGCTCGACGCGAGCCATCGCTCGACCGCGACGGACTATGACGTCAGCTGCGACGAGCTCGACGTGATCACAGACGCCGCGCGGGCTTGCGAGGGTGTCTTTGGCGCCCGGCTCACGGGGGCTGGATTCGGCGGCTGCGCGATCGCGCTGATCGCGCCGGGCCGCCGGGAACACGTCGAGGCGCACGTGCGCGCGGTCTTTCGGGAGCGCTTCGGCGTCGAGCCAGGATTTGACCTCATTCGGGCGGGCGGCGCGCCGGGCGAGCTCGGGGCGTGACGGCGCTGGAGTTCGAGGCGTTCGAGTACGCAGCGGACCAGTCGTTCGCGCCGGCGCGCTACCAGATCGAGGGCGATGAGCCCGGAGGATGGCGGGTCACCCGCGACGGCGTCGAGGCGCTCACGCTAGGCCCGGGATACCGCGCGCTGCGGACGCGCGCGTGCGGGGTCTGCTCGACGGACCTCGCGCGGCACTTCTTGCCGTTCCCGCTGCCGCAGGTGATCGGGCACGAGGTCGTCGCGGTGGACCCAGACGGGCGGCGCTACGTCGTCGAGATCAACGCGTCGCACGCTGCGCGCGGGGTCGCCGCGGACTGCCCGTTCTGCGCGGCGGGCCTGCCCACGCACTGCCCGAGCCGGATGACGCTCGGCATCGACACCTTACCGGGAGGCTTCGGACCCTGGATCCTCGCGCCCGTAGCTGCATGCGTCGAGGTCCCTGCAGAGATCCCGGACGACGACGCGGTCCTGGTCGAGCCGCTCGCTGCTGCGATGCACGCGGTGGCGACGGTCGCGCCGCGTGACGAGGACCGGGTGGCGGTGCTGGGGCCTCGGCGCCTCGGCATGCTCGTGGTGGCCGCCTTGCACGCAGCGCGAGCTGGCTGCTCCGTCGAGGCGGTCGTGCGAGACGCCGGCCTCGGGGATCTTGCGCGGTCGCTGGGCGCAAGCGCCGTGCACGTGCTCGAGGGTGAGCGAGACGCGGCGCTGCAGGCGGCCTTCGACGTGGTGATCGACACGACCGGGAGCCCGTCGGGGCTCGAGCGCGCGCTCCGCCTCGCGCGCCGCGAGGTGCATTTGAAGTCAACGCACGGTCAGCGCGCAGGCGGCGTCGCGCACCTGACCGAGTTCGTCGTCGATGAGCTCGCGCTATCGGTGATGCCTCGCGATCCTGAGGAGCGCCGGGTCGCCTGGCTGGCCGCGCAGCCGCCCAGCGGCGCGTTCGCTGCGGGCGCCGAGCTCATGCACGGCGCGCCAGACGAGCTGGCGCGCCGCTACGACGCGGGAGGGGGGTTGCCGCACGCAGACGCGGTGGTGGTCGACTCGGTCGCGACGTTCGAGCGCGCCGTCCGCCCTATCCCAGGCCTCGAGCGGCCGTTGGCGCGTCCCCGCGGCGACATCTGGCTGCACCCAGACGCGGCGGTGGAGGGGTCGACGTTGCTCCAGGCGGTGCGTGACCGCGGCGTGCGCGTCTCAAGCTCGCGCTGCGGGGACTTTCGCGCGGCGTTAGCGGCGCTCGCGACGCCGTCGCTGCGGGGCCTCGGCCGTCGGTTCGTGACGCATCGCTTCGACGCGTCGGAGCTGCCGCGCGCGTTCGACGTCGCCCGCACGCGCGCGTGCATCAAGGCAGTGGTCGAGCACGGCGGCGCGGCCGCGCGTTAGAGGAAGCCGCCGTCGACGCCGATGACTTGGCCGGTCACGTAGCTCGCCGCTTCTGACGCCAAGAACCCGACCACCGCGGCGACCTCTGCGCCCGTACCCATGCGCTGCATGGGGATCATCTTGGTGACAAAGTCAGGCACGTCGTTGGTCATGTCCGTCTCGATGAGGCCCGGCGCGACCGCGTTGACGGTGATCTTTCGCTTGGCCATCTCGATCGCGAGCGACCTCGTCGCGCCGAGGATGCCAGCCTTCGCGGCGGCGTAGTTCGTCTGGCCGCGGTTGCCCTTCATCGCGGAGACGGACGACATGTTGATGATGCGCCCCCAGCGCTGGGCGACCATCTGCATGATCAACGGCTGCGTCACGTTGTAGAAGCCGCCGAGGCTGGTCTTGATGACCTCGTCCCAGTGCTCGCCGGACATCGCCGGCAGGGGGGCGTCGCGGACGATGCCCGCGTTGTTGACGACGATGGAGATCGGCCGGGGGTCCTCGAGCAGCTGCTCGAGCGCGGCCTTGGTGGCGTCGCGGTCGGCGACGTCAAACGCCGCGGCGACCGCTTCGCCGCCTGCCGCGCGGATCGCCTCGACCACTTGTTCGGCGGCCTCAGCGTTGCGCTGGTAGTTGACGATGACGGGGTGGCCCATCCGGCCTAGCTCGAGGCAGGCGGCGGCGCCGAGGCCGCGGCTGCCGCCGGTGACCAGCGCGCGGCGATCAGAGGCGTGGTTGCTCATGCAGGGGAGACTCTCGCCGCTAGGGCGCAGCGTCAAGAGGTGCTCTGGCCTCTCGCTGACACAATCCGGCGCGGCGGGGCTACGACTCGCGGCGCAGATCCGCGATCATGGCGGGGTGACCAACCTGCGCCAGAAGGCCCTGGATCGACGCACGCTGCTGCGCGGCGGCGCGGCGTGCCTCGCCCTGCCGTGGTTGGACGCGATGCAGCCAGCGATGTCGCCGCCAGCGCGTCGTCTTCGGCGCGCGGTGTTCGTGTTCGCGCCGAACGGCGTGAACATGGACCTCTGGCGGACGCGCAGCGCCGAGGGAGAGGGGGGGCTCGGCCCGACGCTCGCGCCGCTGCGGCCGCACAGGGAGCGGCTGACCGTGTTCGGTGGGCTAGAGATCAGCGGCGGCTGGTCGCACGGAGATGGGCCCGGCGATCACGCGCGCGCGGTCGCGTCGTTCTTGACCTGCGCGCACCCGCGAAAGACCGGCGGCGCAGACCTGCAGGCTGGCGTCTCGGTCGACCAAGCGATCGCCCGCAGCATCGCG
>JAYYEE010000475.1:0-5113 GCA_036160175.1 Planctomycetota bacterium | reverse complement strand
GTGGCAACGCCGCGATCGACGCCTGCGCTAATCCCCCCATCCCTATGAACGCAACTACGAGCACGGTCGAGCCGCGCTTGCTCTTCGCCGCTCTGCTCCTGGCTGTCGCCGGCTGTAGCGGCGGAGGCGGCGGAGGACTCCCAGACACGCAAGCGACGCCCGTGATCATCGCGGCCGCCTTCAACGGCGCGGGCCCTGCACCTGCCGCTGGCGACACGCTGCTGCTCGGCTTCTCAATGCCCGTCACGCTGCGGACCGGCAAGCTGTTGACCGACGAAGACCTCACGCTCACGAGCGGTGACTCGCTCGGCCTCGTCGACACGGCGCCGTCGCTGCTGAGCGCGAACACGGTCACGATCCGGCTCGGCGAAGGCGTCGTATTCACGCCCGGGGTCTCGACGATCCAGCTGAGCGCTGGCAACGACGTCGTCAGCGGGCTCGCGTCGGAGCCGCAAGGCGGCGGCGACGCCGTCGTCATCGGCTCGAGCGACGGCGTCGCTCCGATCTTGAGCGACGTCACGATCGCGGGGATCGACGGCGAGATGAACGGCACGGGCGCCGCGGGCGGGGTGCTCCAGACTCCGTCCAACGGCTGGGAGATCGACCTCGCCTACAACGACAACACGGCCATCGACACCGCGCAGACGGTGATCTCCGCTGACGGCGCGGTGACCGCCAGCGGCGGCGCGTTGTTGCCAGGCGCCAACCTGACCTCGCTGCTCGTCGAAGCGTCCGCGACGAACACGAGCGCGACGTATCGGGTCCCGGCGTCGGTGGAGTTCCCGCAGTCCGCCGTCACCTTGACGGTGATCGTCGCCGACGCGAGCGGCCTTACCTCTGCGCCGACGACGTTCTCGTTCACCGTGAGGCCGTTCACCGACGCCCTGCAGCCGTTCGAGACGGGCGCCAACGCGAGCCAGGTATGGTTCCTCGACTTCGCCCGCGACCTCGAGTCCTACACGACGTCGCCGTTCACGGGCGGCCCCGCAGGGGCCAGCCGCGTCGACGTGACCGCCGGCTCCAACGGCGTCAGCGACTTCGAAGACTTGCTGCGCGTCCTCGGCGTGACCAGCGCGAGCCCGATCAGCAACGTGCAAAGCGGGATGGACAGCAACGAGGTCGCGACGGCCCGGCTGAAAGACCTCGTGGTCGCCGACCTCGAGGACTTCTACCGCGGCGCGAACATCACGTTCACGCTGAGCCAGCCAGCGGGCAGCTTCGGCGGCAACACCAGCGTCGCCTACAGCTCTCTCGGTTACTCGGCGATCAGTATCGCCGGCCAGCCGAGCACTCCGGGCGTCCTGGGGCTCGCGATCTTCGACCCATCGAACACCACTCAGAACGACAACACCGTCGTCGACTTCGGTAGCAGCCAGGAGCGCCTGGGCGTCTTCCTGCACACGATCGTAGACGCAGGCCTCAGCTCTCTGGCGTCGAGCTCCTTCCGCACGACCTTCGACACGTTCGCGCCATCGCAAGGCGGGACGCCCATCGGCGATGACGGCCTCGACGGCGACCGCCTCCTCGGCCTCGTGGGCGACGCGCGACAGGACGACATCGACGCGGCGCTGGCAGAATTTGCGCGCTTCATCGCCTCCGTCACGGCGCACGAGTGCGGGCACTCGGTCGGGCTCGTCGCCAACGGCCCAATGCCGACCGGCCTCTACGGCAACGACAGCGTCAACTTCCCTGGGTCGGCAAACGGCCACATCCGCAACCTGAGCCTGTTCCCTGGCGGCGCGACCAACTTGATGAGCCCTGCGCTCTCCTACACGAACGCGACGAGCCCTGCGACGAGCTTCAACACCCTGAACATGGCCTACCTGCGCGAGCAGATCTTCTACGGCAACTGACCATGAGAATTGTCTTCCTTGTGAGCATCGCGTTCGCGCTCGCGGCCCCCGCGAGCAGCCAGAGCCTGCGCCGCGGTCTCGTCGGCGCCGACGCGGTCCTAGTCGGGCGTCAAGTCGGCAAGCGGCCCCACGACGAATCGCTGGTCTTGCACCGCGTCCAGGTGCTCGAAGCCGTCCGCGGCCTCTCAGGCGAGCCGGCGGTGACCGTCCTCGACTGGCCCAAGCTGACGCGACACAACCGGCCGACGCCGCGGCAGTCGCGCCTGTATTGCCTGCAAGACGCCAGCGCCGTCGCGCAGCGGCTAGGGCTCCCCGGCAGCGGCGCGCCCTACTTCAAGCTGGTCGGGTGGCCCGGGAGCCACCCGTTGGTCGGCGCCGACCGCGACAACGACCCGGTCGTAGGGCTGGCGCGCACCCTCGCCGCGAGCGAACGCGGCGCGGCGCCAGACGCGACCGCTGCCGCACTCGCGCAGCTCGCGATCGAGGGCGACCGAAAGGTGCGCTCGGAGGCCGCCCGCTACCTCGCCGAGCGCAGCGATCTGCGCGGCCGACTCTCAAGCGTTCACTGGACCCGGCTCATGGCGCGCGCAGCGGGCGAGGTCGACGACGTCGACCACAAGATCGCGCTGTCGATGCTCTGCGGCGAACAGCGCCTCGACGGCCTCGTCGAAGCGCTCGCGGTTTCTCTCGGCCCAGTCACCGACGCGCGCTACGCGCGCTGCGTCGCGCGCATCAGCAAGGTCCTGCACGGCGAGCAAGCGACCGAGGTGCTCAGCCGCCGGCTGCGGAACCTCGCCCGCCCACAAGATCGCAAGATGGTCTTGATGGCGATCGGTGCAACCAGCACGCGGTCGGCCCTCGCGGCGCTCAAGAAGATGGACCAAGCTGAAGAAGCTGTCGCCGCGGCCCTGCGAGAGCACCGCTCGTCGAAGCAACGCCGCTAACGCGTCGTCAACCGCGTCGCTTCGCGAGGTCTCGCAGCAGCGTCAGCGCACGCTGGCGCTCTTCGAGGTGCTCTCGCACCTGCAGATCCTCTGCGACCCGAGGCATGCGGGTGCCGTTGCCGTGCCAACGCTTGCCGAGCTGGTCTGGATTGGGGTTGGTCAAGTAGGCCGCACCTGCCGCGCCGACCGTCCACTCGACCATCGGCAACGGGCTGCGTCCGGCGAACAGCTGGAGCCGCGGCCAGAGCGGCCCCTCCAAGGCGAGCGCGAGCTCGAAGCCAGTCGCGAGGACCCACCGCGGCTGGTCGCGGCGCGCGCGACGGAGCGCGGCGCCTGCGCGGAAGATCTCATCGCCCCGCTCTCCGACCTCCGTGACCGCGGCGACGGCCCGGCGAACGATCGCCTGCGTCTCGCGATGCTGGCGCGGCATCCGGCGCAGCGACTCGAGCATCGGGCTCGTGAGCAATACCACCCGGGACGCAGGCGTCGCGTCGATGCGGTCGCGCGGCACCAGCACGCGCTCCAAGACGATCAGCGCGCCGAGTCCGAGCGGTCGATAGACGTCCCCGCCATCGCCGCAGCAAGCCAGCCGCAACCCAGCCCATGGGCGCGGGCGCGCGCGGGCGCGCAGCTCTGCCGCCTTGCCGCGTTGCCAGAGCTGCACCGCGCGGTCTCCTTCCACCACGTGGACTTCGCGCACGCGTCGCTTGCGCGCTTGCGCCAGCGACACCTGGACGCGGCTGCCGTCGCCGAGCCGCAGCTCGAGGCCGGCCGCGAACGGCCCCGCGACCTCGCCGCTGCGCAAGTGCAAGGCGCCGTCTGGCGCGATCAGGAGCTCACGGCCAGAGGGGAACGTAAGCTTGACTCCGACCGCGAGGCATTCGACCTGCACCCCTCCGCTCGTGACGCAGCGGCCGGGGACATCGCACCGCAGCGCCCCGCGCGCGCCGAGGACCCCGCCAGCGCCCAACCCAAAGTCCCGCAGCGGCGGGCTCCCTGCGGCTGCAGAGAGCACGACCTGCGGCTGCGGCCGCGGCGGCTGCTTGGGGGACGTCCGCCGCTCCTGCGCGCAGGCCGAGCTTACGATCGCCGCCGCTGCCATCGACGCGAGGCCAAAGCGGAGGCCGCTCACGCCGTCACCGCCAGCGCACGAAGCCCTCCGTTCGCGACGTCGCAGGCCCGCATCACGCGTCAGGGAGCTCGACCCCGAGCTCCTTCGCGATCGCGTTCAAGAACGCGCCCACGTCGGTGACGATCCCCTGGCTCTGCGCCGACCCGCGGTCGCTGAGCTTGCTCACGACGGCGGGGTGGATGTCGACGCAGACCGTCAGCACGTCCGCAGGGATCATGTTGCCGGTCCCGATCCCGTGGAGCATCGAGCTGAGGATCACGACCATGCCCGCGCCTTGGAGGATCTCTGCGTAGCCCGCCTGCGCGGCGATCAGGTCCATCTCCGTGTCAGGGAGCGGGCCGTCGTCGCGGATCGATCCCGCGAGGCAATAAGGGACGTTCGCCCGCACGCATGCACGCATCACGCCGGTCTCCAGCGTTCCGTCGGCGACGGCGGCCGAGATGCTGCCCGCCCGACGCACCGCGTTGATCGCGCGCATGTGGTGCATGTGGCCGTGGACCGCGTTGCGACCTGTCGCCAGCTCGACCCCGAGGCTCGTCCCGTAGAGCGCCACCTCGATGTCGTGCACGGCGAGCGCGTTGCCGCTCAACAGGCCGTCGACGAGGCCAGCCTCCAGGATGGCCGCCAACGTCGGCGCGGCGCCGACGTGGACGACCACAGGCCCCGCGACCAAGACCACCTTGCGGCCTTCGGCGCGGACCTTGCGCCACGCGTCGGCCACCTCCTTGACCTGCGCGGCCAGGCGGCGCTCGGAGCTGACGCCCCCCTGCATGAACCCAAACTTGCCCTGCTGTCGCTTCCGCGCGGTGTGCGGCGAAATCCGGATCCCGTGGAAGCCGACGACGCAGCGCGTGCCCTTCTGCAGGTCCCGCAGCTTGATACAGACCGGGACGCCGTCACCCGTATCCGCGACGACGGCGTCCATGCGTTGCCGCTCAACCTGCACCCAGCGCCCCCCGATCCGAACATGCGTCACCAGATTGGTGGTCGAGTAGAAGCCTGCGGGCGCGGTCCCGTCGATGTCGACGACCTGCCACTCCGCGTCCTCCGTCTCGATCTCGCTGAGCCCCAGCGACATCAGGTCGGCGCGAACCCGGTCGAAGACGCCCGGGTCCGGCGCCGTCACCTCGAGCTCGACCTCGCTGTCATCTGCGCGCCGCGTGCCGATCTCCAAGCGCGCCACC
>JAYYEE010000474.1:0-8460 GCA_036160175.1 Planctomycetota bacterium | reverse complement strand
CGGCGCAGGTCCCAGGGCTCGGTTGGGGGCTCAAGGGCCGCAGCGACTACTTCCAGCACACCTGGCACACGCAGTGGGACACGTTCGACGTCGCGATTGAGGAGTATCAGCGTCACACGGCTACGGTCATCGCGATGGCCGCTCTCGGGACGGCGAACCTCGATGAGCTGCTCGACCGACAGAACATCCGCACGCGCCGGAGCGGTCGCGGGCAGTCGTCAGCGTTCGCCAGCGCGTGGTTCGAAGGAGAGATGGAGGGCTTCACCTTCAAGTCGGTCAAGAAGGGCGGCCGCGCTGCGCGCATGGGCGTCAAGGCGGGCGACAAGCTCGTCCAGGTCGGCGGCAAGGACGTCACGTCGATGCGGCAGATCTTCCAGTTCGCCCGCGAGGTCAAAGGGGACTCCATCAAGTTCGGATTCCAGCGGGGCAAAGACACCTTCACCGCTGAGATGAAGAAGGACGAGGTGTCGTTCGGCGGTCGACGTCGGCGGAACCGCTAGGTCGGCTGGAGCGCGGCGCCCATGACGAAGTCCGCGAAGCTGAGCTTCTCGTCAGGGTCGACTGGTTGATCTAGCAGGGCGAAGCAGCGCGCCCGCGCCTTGGCGAACGCGTCGAGCGTGTGCGCCTCCGCCTGCTTGCGATCCATGCACCCGACGTCCTTAGTGAACGGGACGTCGCCGAGAGCTTCGTCGAACACGCCGAGGTTGCGCGCGTGGTATCGACCGCTGGCAGTGACGGCGCGCTCCGTTTGACTGAACAGAGTGGCGAAGCCCTCGAGCGCCTTCACGACGAACGCGCTTTGGCGGAGCTCATGGCGCAGGTCCGCGACGTCGAGGTGGAGGTCCTGCAGATACGAGTTGACCCAGAGGGCGTAGTACGCGGCGATGTCGAGGTTCCACTTGATCGACATGAGCTCGTAGCTACCGAACAGCTCGTACTGGTCGCGATAGAGCGGCAGGTTCGCGCGGTAGCGGAACTGCAGGTAACCGTCGTAGAGGCGCTGCCGTTCGGCCACGTCTTCGCCGTCGTGGCTCCGCGCTACGAGGTCGCAGACGTAGTCGTTGGCCAGCGTGATCTATTCGCTGCCGGGGCTGGAGAACGGGTCGCTGAACGCACCCGCCTCGCCGACCACAGCCCAGCGGTCACCGAACCACTGCTTGGTCCCATAGGCGAGTTGCCCGTAGGCGCCGAAGTCGAGCCACTCGGCGTCTTGGATCAGGTCGCGGCACGCTGGCTGGCGGGACAGGGTCTCGCGCAGCCCGTCACGGCTGAGGACGTCCCTTGGCACGTGCCGGGTGTCACCGACGAGCCCGACGCTGGTGACGCCGCCGCGCAGCGGGATCAACCACGCCCAGCGGCCGCGGTGCATGAAGTGCACCGTCGAGAGCCTGCGCGACGTGTTCCGAGTGCGGTCTCGCCACGCTTGATCTACCTCCGGGGCGTCGAGGTCGGCGACGCCGCCGAGGCGCGCCCACGACGCGAGGCAGCGGTGTTGCTTCTCGGGGACGCGGAGCCCGAGCTTCTTGGCGATCAGACCGGCGCGCCCGGTCGCGTCGATGACCCACGTCGTCGTGACTTGCCGCGCGGCGCCCTCGTGTTCGAAGCAGACGCGGTGGTGGGGCGCGCCGAATTCTAGGTCGGTGACCTTGGCGCCTTCGAGGATCTCGGCGCCGCGCGCCGCGTTGCCGTCACGGAGCTCCCGCTCCAGGGAGGAGCGGTCGAGCTGGAAGCTTGGGTGGAACGGCAGGCCGTAGCTGCCGATCTCGCTCATTTTGGTGATGTCGGCGCCGGGTCCGTCCGTGTCGAAGAAGAAGCGGAGGCCGTTCTTCGGCAGGTGGTGCTCGTAGAGATAGGTCGACAGGCCGAGCCTGCGGACGAGGTAATTCGAGAACAGCTCGACGGTCGCTTCGCCGACCTTGTAGCTGGTCTCTTGCGACCGCTCGAGCACCAACACCTTCAGGTCAGGGCGCTGCAGGCGCAGCTGCCTCGCGAGCAACCCGCCCGCGAGGCCGCCGCCGAGGACGGTGAGGTCGTAGTCAGGATTGGTCATGCGGCTGGTTTACGCGGCGCCCCCTCAGGCGCCCCCTCGAACATAGCGCGAAGCCTCTCTGAGACCGCACCGAATGAGCGCGCCGCGACGTCCGCGCGCGGCCACCTGCGACGCGCGCTGGCCCGCGTCGCTCTGGAGATTGGGTGGGGATTGTCCGTAGTTCGCTGCTTTCTCAACTGCTATATCATGCAACGACGCGCGAGGGCGTGATGCCCCATCCGCCCGTGGCATGGCGGCTTCCGCCCCTGGCGGCGCCGCCAGCTGCGTCCGGTCGTCTCGGATCCACGATTCGCGCGGATCAGGGAAAAGTGTGAAGCGCGCTGGTTCCGAAAACTGATGCAGCGGCGATCGCCGCGTCCGTCTGTATGTTCCGCCGCAAGAAGCCAACTGTATCTGACGCCCCGGTCATGGGAGACGACGTCGTCGTCGTGGTCGATCAATCGGTGAACCCCTACTTGGTCTTGTTCCACGAGCCAGCAGGGTTCCGCGCGGAGCAAGTCCGAGGGCTGCGCAACCGGCTCGTCGCGATGAATCCGGACGGCGAACCCAAGACGCTCGTCGTGACCTCCGCGGTCCGAGAGGAAGGGAAGACCGTCTCGGCGCTGAACCTCGCGATGGCGTTCGCCGAGCTGGAGCGGCATGAGGTCGTGATCGTTGACGCGGATTTGCGTCGGCCAAGCTGCGAGCGCTACCTGAACCTGAACCAAGCCCCTGGGCTCACCGACGTGCTCCTCGGCCACGAATCGGTAGAGAAGGTCCTCCGGCCCGCGGGGCATAGAGGGCTGATGATGCTGGGCGCTGGCTCACGGGTAGACAACCCGGCCGAGGTCCTCAGCAGCTCGCGCCTGGACCAGCTGATGCAGCGCCTCAAAGAGCGCTTCCATTACGTCGTCATCGACACGCCGCCGGTGCTGCCGTCGACAGACGCGGGCGTGCTCTCGGCCGCAGCGGACGGGACGCTGTTGGTGGTCCGCCTCGAGCACTCGCTCAAGAAGCAGTCCCGCGACGCGTGGCAGGTCTTGAGCGACATGGGGGGCAATGTGCTCGGCTCGTTCGTGAATGAAGTGCGCGGTCAGGACCCTGACAGCGACCGGAGGCTCGCCTACGACCCGCCGCCGGAGGGGCTAGACTAGGTCGTGGGAGGCTTCAAGGACACGCTGAAGGACGCGCTGCGGCAGGTAGCGTTCCAGACTTCGGTCGACAAGCTGAAGAAGAAGGGCGTCCAGAACGTCAACGTCTTAGGCATCGACCGCATCGCGGGCCTCGTCGAAGCCGCGGTCGACCGGGCGCTGAAGACGCGGCTGATGGGCGTCGAGCGAGAAGCCGTCGCTGAGACGACCAAGGCAGAGTTCCTCAGGCTCTTGCGCTCCAACGAGGACCTCAAGCGGGAAAAGTCGGACCTCGAGCGCGCGCGAGAGCGCGCGGAGGAGGAGATCGACTTCATGCGCCGGGAGCTCACGCAGAAGCAGAGCGCGCTGAAGCAGCGCCTCGAAGAAGACTCCGTCGATCAGGCCAACCGCTACGTCGGCGAGGACGCAGCGATCGCAGCGAAGGTCGGCGAGGTCCTCGAATCCATCGGCGGAGTCGGCGAGCAGGCTGCGTCAGAGGGGTTGGAAGAGCGGATGATCCAGCTCGTCATGGAGGTCGTCAGCGCTGAGCGAGAGAGCGCCGCAGGCGCGCGCAAGGCGCTCCAAGACCGTGAGGTCGGCAACCTCCAGCGCCGGATCAAGAAGCTGAACGACACCTTAGCGTCGACTGAGCGTCGGCTCGCGAGCGCGACCGCGTCGAAGCGAGTCGAGCCAGGGATCTCCTCGATCTACCGGGAGGTTCAAGGCCTCGATGAGTCAGACGCGCAGGCCGGCAGGAAGAAGGAGCTGATTGCCGACATCTTCCGCGCAAACCTCAAGCTACAGAAACGCAGCCGCGGCGCGTGACGCCGCGAGCGGAGAACTTCAAGTCATGAGTGATACCAGCGAAACTAGCGCCACCGACGGCGGCGTCCAAAAGGACCACGGCGTCCTCTACATCGGGATGGACCTCGGCACGTCGCGGACGTCGGTCTCGGCGAGCAACGGGGTGCGTGAGACTGTCTACTCCACGGTCGGCTACCCCAAGGACCACGTCGCGAGCAAGCTGCTGCAGCGAGACGTCCTGTTCGGCAAGGAGGCCATCGAGAAGCGGATGTCGCTCCGGCTCTACCGTCCGCTGGAGAAGGGCGTCATCAAGCGCGAAGAGGACGCCGACGCCAACGCCAAGGCAGCGCGCGACCTGATCGGCGAAGCGATCCGCATCGCCAAGCCCCGCAAAGACGAGCTCGTCTACTGCGTCATCGGCGCGCCGGCTGAGGCCTCGATGAAGAACCGCGAGGCGATCATTGAGGCCGCTCGGGAACACGTCGACTCGGTCATGATCTGCTCTGAACCGTTCGCGGTCGCCTACGGGCTCGAGTGGCTAGAGGACGTGCTCGTCTGCGACATCGGCGCCGGAACGACCGACCTGTGCCGGATGCATGGCACCATGCCTGAAGAGGCGGACCAGGTGATGTTTGAGGTCGCGGGCGACGCCGTCGACGCCGAGCTCGCCAAGCAGATCGAGGCAAGCTGCCCAGGCGCACAGTTCACGATTCAGATGGTCAAGGAGATCAAAGAGCGCTACGGCTTCGTCGGTGACTCAACGGAGCAGGTGATTGTTGAGCTGCCGGTTGACGGCAAGCCCACGCCCTTCGACCTCACAGAGTCGATCCGCGTCGCGTGCTCGGTCTTGATCGCGCCGATCGTGGACGGCATCCAAAAGCTGGTCGCGACGTTTGATCCAGAGTTCCAGCAGAAGCTGAAGGACCGGGTCCTTCTCGCCGGTGGCGGATCGATGGTTAAGGGGCTGGATACGGCGGTCGAGCGAGCGATGCACGAGCGACTCGGCGGCGGCAAGGTCATCCGGATCGAGGAGCCGATCTACGGGGGCAGCAACGGCGCGTTGAAGATCGCGCACGATATGCCTGAAGACTTCTGGGAGCAGCTGAAGTAGCTCGGCCTAGAGCGAGTACTCCGTCTCGAGCAAGCGGCGGAACTCCAAGAAGTCGCGGACCTCGTGGTCGGCAGCGGTCCGCCCGGACGCCTGCGCGTGGCGCCCGCTCCGTCGGATGCGAACCGTGTTCCAGCCCAGCTCGTTGCACGGGTCGATGTCGTGAGTCGGGTTGTCGCCCACGTAGATGCACCGTGAGGGCTCGGCGCCGAACGGCTCAAGCGCCCGCTTGTAGAGCTTGGGGTTGGGCTTGCTGAAGCCGACCTGATCGGTGATGAAGATCGCCGACGGGGTCAAGAACTCGAGCACGTCCAGGCGCACGAGCTTCTCGGCCTGCTTGATGGTGATCCCGGCAGAGATGATGCCGCGCACGACGGGCTTCTCGGAGAGCCACTTCAAGGTGGCGTAGACGTCGTCGTAGACCTTGAGATCGTCCTCCTTGGTGCCGTGGTAAGCGACGACGCCAGCTGCGACGATGACCGCGCGGTTGTGGCCTTGGTATGCGTCGGCGCCGAGGCGGTCGAGGACCTTGTCGAAGTGGCTCCCGTAATTGCTCGAGAACTCGGCGATGACCTCTTCGAGCTCGCGCATCGCGTCCGCGCGGTCGACGCGGAGGCCCGCGCGAATCATGGCGTCGACCGCGTTTCGGCGCGCCTTGTCTGCGAACACGGTGGTGGAGAACAGCGTGTCGTCGATGTCGAAGAAGACGGCGTCGAGGGGCTTGGTCATTTTGGTGGGGCAGGGGCCAGCCTGAGATGAGGCGGCGTGGCTCCTTTGTGGCGGATGCTAGGTGGGCTGGCAACCCGCGCTCGTGCCGTAATTTGGCAAAACCACAACGGGCCGCCCTGGCGTCACCAGGGCGGCCCGTTGTGTGTTCGCTGGGCGGGGCCCAGCTCACAAGCTGGCGAGCTTAGCGCTCGCCCTCGGCGCCGAGGTCGGTGACCGGCGCGCGGACCATCACCATCCGGCGGCGGTTCTCGTCGGCCGAGCCCTCCTGCTTGAACAGGAACGAGCTCAGCGGGAGGCGAGAGAGCAGCGGGACCTCAGCGCGTCGCTCCTTGGTCAGGACCTGACGCAGGCCGCCGAGGAGGACCGTGCCGCCGTCCGGCACCTTCACAGTCGTCGAGAAGTTCGTGACCGTGAGGTTGGGCAGCTGGACGGTGACGGGCAGCGTCGAGCCGGCGAGCGACGTCGTGAACGTCGGGATCGGGCGCTGCAGCTCGGCGACGGTGGGGTTCAAGTTCAGCGTGATGTACTTCCGGTCGTTCTGGATGACCGGCTGCACGTCGAGCACGATGCCGTCCTGGATCACGTCGACCTTCGGATCCGCGATGAACGCGGCCTGCGCGACCTCGACGTCGAAGTCCCGGACGTAGGCGGTCTGGTTGATGACCGCGACGTGGCCGCGGCCGCGGTCGACGACCGACAGGATCTGGCTGTTGACGATCTCGCCGTCCTGACGCTTCTCAACGGCGCGCAGGATGAGGTTGAGCTGGGTGTCGTCGATCAGCGTCCAGCCAGCGGTGAGGCCGCCGGTCGGGCTGAGCACACGGCCCAGGTCGTTGACGAAGTAGTTCTCGGTGCGGGCGCGGATGTCGCCGTCCGAGCCGTCGTTGAAGAACGCGCCGGCCAGCGGGTTCGCCGCCGGGTCGCCCGTGCCGCCGTTGTCTTGGCCGCGCGAGGCGTTGTTGACGAGCCCGTTCGTGACGTCGTCGAGGGAGACGGTGTCGCCCTTGTTGCCAGAGCCGCCGAGGCCGCGGATGTCGATGCCGATCTCCTGCAGGAAGTTGCGGGAGATGGTCAGGAACTTGGAGTCGATCGTGACGATCGGCGTCTGGAAGCGACGCATGTTCGCCAGCACGGTGACCAGCTTGTCCTGCATCTCGGGGCTCGCCGTCACCGACAGCAGGCCGGAGTCTTCGGCGCGGATCTCCACGCCTTCCCCTTCCCAGTAGGCGGGGTCGGTGGCGCTGGTGAGCGTGTCGACCAGGTCCGTCAGCTCGATGCCGGCGACCGGGTCGTCGCCCTCTCCGCCGGTGCGCGGGACGTCGCCCGAGTCTTCGGTCGGGATGTCCCGGATGGTGGGCGGCAGGAACTGCGTCTGCTGGAAGATCAGGTCCTTGACCGGGTAGATCTCGGTGACCAGCGTGCCCGAGGCCTGAGACTTGTCGCCGACGAGCACGACGCCGTCGCGGATCGTCCAGGCGAGGTTCTCGGTCTGGCCGACCATGTAGTTGAGGAAGTCCTTCAGGGCCATCGACGAGGCCAGCTCGATCACCACGGTGAGGCTCTCGTCGTCGATGACCGTCCGCGCCTCAGGCGTGGTCAGGATGTCGACGCCCGTGATCAGGCTGAGGTTCTTGATGACGTCGAGGTAAGCGCCGGTCTCTTCGGTGAAGGTCAGGCGGCCGACCTGCGCAGCCTCGACCATCTGGGTCAGGGCCGCGTCCTCAGGGCTGAGCAGGCGCTTGTCGCTGCTGCGGGTGCTGCGCTGGTTGGCGCGCTCCCAGGTGTCCTCGTCCATGACCAGGACGTCGGTCTGGGGGGTCTTCAGCTCCTCGTGAGCCTCCAGCATCTGGCGGATCTCGAGGGCGCGTCGACGCCAGTAGTCATCGCTGGCCGAGTCGCGGGCGGCCTTGGTCGCCGCGTTGAGCATCTCGTAGGCGATCGAGCTCGAGGGGTCCATGTCCAGCGCGCGCTGCGCGAAGTCTTGCGAGCGCTCGAACTGGCGCGACTCGAAGGCGACCTGCGACTGCTGGATCATGCTGTCGACTTGGGCGCGCTTGCGGGCTTGGTTGCGCTCGTATTCGCGGCGCAGCTGCTCCGCGAGCTCCGCGTTTTGAGCCGACTGGTTCGCGCGCTGCTGTTCATCGTAGAGGCGCGAGGCCTCGGCCTTGGCGGCCTCGACCTGGGCGGGGAGGCCCATCCAGTCGATGTCGCTCTTGATCTCGATCGCGAGCGCGGCGCGGCGCAGCTCCTCAACGGCGCCCGCGAAGTCCTTGGCGGCCATCTGCTGCTGCGCGTTCTGCAGCTGCGTCTGGACCGACCCGCGCGCGCGCTCTTCGGTGATCTTCTGCAGACGCATGACCTCGTCGCCGAGCGTCGTGATGACGCCGACCGGCTCGCCGAGCTCGGCCTGGACGGCGGCGAGCTCGCTGCGGACCTGCTCGTTGTTGGGGGCCAGGTCCTTGGCCTTCAACAACTCAAGCTTGGCGGCCTGGAGCTGGTTGCGCGTCCGGAGCTTGCGGGCGTTGTCGAGCCAGTTCGCGACGAGCACAGCCTTGCGCTGGTCGGCGACCGTGCCTTGCGGCTGCGGGTCCTGGTCCGAAGCGGGGGCGCTGCTGGGAGCGTCGACGGCGTCGACGCCGGTGACGACCGACTCAGCCGAG
>JAYYEE010000473.1:0-5601 GCA_036160175.1 Planctomycetota bacterium | reverse complement strand
GCGACGGCGTGCACTACAAGCCGCAGACAACGGTCGCAGGCCTGCTCCAAAAGGAGACGGGCGAGTCGCCCTTCAGCAACCCTAAGCCGCTGCTCGCTGCGGCCGCGAACCGGATGCAGAGCCGGTGGGTCGTGCCGCACCTCGGCGACGTGCCAGTCTGCTTTCTAACCAACGGCGACACCACCGGAGGAAACTCCGGCTCGCCAGTCATCAACGGACGCGGCGAGCTGATCGGGCTTAACTTCGACCGGGTGTTCGAGAACGTCGCCGGCGACTTCGGCTGGAACCCCGAGCGCTCGCGGAACGTCGTCTGCGACTTCCGCTACGTGCTGTGGGTGCTCGAAGAAGTCCAGCCGGCGCCGAAGCTCCTCAAGGAGCTGGGCGTCTGATGGCGCGCGCGCCCGACCGCCGAGCGCCTCGCAGTCGAGCGCTCTTCCTAGCGCTGCTCGCAGCGCCGCTGTCGGCCCGCGCGCAGGACGAGGCGGCCGCCGCACAGACGACGTTCGCGTGGCCCGTCCCGTCCGCGGCCACCGTCGTCGAGACCGTCTTCAAGGGCGGCCAGGAGAGCAAGACTGGCTACCGCCTGACCATGACGCGGCGCGACGGCGGCGGAATCCGCGTGCGCTACTCCGACTTCGAGTTCCTCGAGGTCGCCGGCATGGACGCGACCGGGGACAAGTGACGGGCCGAGAGGACCACCCCGCCCCGCGCCAGGGCGGCCTGTTCGGCCCGCCCGATCCCCCGCGCAGCAACGCCCCGTCCGTAGCCCCCGCGCCCGTCGATCCAGCGGTCGAGCAGGTCGCCGCCCAGCTCCACAACCAGCTCCGCATGGGGACGTCCTCTTGGGCGTTTGAAGGCTGGCGCGGCCTGGTCTACGCGGCCGGCGCCGCCAAGCGACACCTGAGCAAGCACGGGCTCGCCGCCTACAGCCAGCACCCGCTGCTCCGCAGCGTCGGGGTTGACCGAACCTACTACGCGCCGATCAGCGCGGCGACCTTCGCCGACTACGCGGCGCAAGTCCCCGACACCTTCCGGTTCCTCGTCAAGGCCTGGGAGGAGGTGACGACGCCACGGCTGCGCGGGCGCAACGGGCTCAACCCCAACTACCTCGACCCGGACTGCGCCGTCGACCGCTGCGTCGCGCCGGCCGCCGAGGGGCTCGGCGAGAAGCTCGGCCCCCTGCTGCTGCAGTTCCCGCCGCAGGGCCCCGAGGTGACCCGGCGTCCGGACGCGTTCGCCGACCGCCTGCACGCCTTCCTGCGCGCGCTGCCCAGCGGACCGCGCTACGTCGTCGAACTCCGAGACGAAGCGCTGTTCACCGCGAACTACGTGGCCGCCGTCCGGGACGCCGGCGGGCACCACGGCTACGTCGCGCATCCGCGCATGCCCACGCTCTCGGCGCAGCGTCGCCTCGCGCCGATCGCCGGCCCCGTCACCGTGCGCTGGATGCTGCACCGCGGCTTCGCCTACCAACAAGCCAAGGAGCGCTACGCGCCGTTCGAGGCCCTCATCGACCGAGACGCCGCGACGCGCGAGGAGCTCAGCGAGATGGCGCTGCAGGCGGCGTCGCTCGACGTCGAGATGGTCGTGGTCGTCAACAACAAGGCCGAGGGCAGCTCGCCGCTCAGCGTGCTGGAGCTCGCGCGGCAGATCGCTCAGGCTTCGGCCGCGGAGAACGCGCGCTCCACCTCGGCGTCGTAGACGACGACGTCGGGGAGTTCGCGGTAGCGCTCGTCTAGATCCATCCCAAAGCCGAGCACGAACTCATCGGGGATCTCGAACCCGACGTGCTCGACCTCGACCTCGACGACGCGCCGCGAAGGCTTGCTGAGGAGGGACGCCACCCTCACCCGTCGAGCGCCGAACTCCAGGAATCGCTGGCGCAGCGCCGCGATGGTGCGGCCCGTGTCGACGATGTCCTCGATCAACACCACCTCACGCCCGGCGACAACCTCGCGGCCGAGGCCGCCGAGGAGATCGATCCGCACCTCGCCAGTGCTCTCGGTGCCGGCGTAGGACTTCGCGCGGACGTCGTAGAGCGCCTGCCCTTCGAACGCCTGCTGCAAGAGGCGCGCGAACGGACGCGCGCCCTCGACCACCTGGATCAGACACGGCGGCTCATCGCCCAGCGCGGCGTGCAGCTCGCGGGCCAGCTCGTGGGTGCGCCGGAGGATGTCCGCGTTCGAGAACAGGACCGGAAAAGGTGGCGATGCTTGGTTCACGGCGGTTCCGTAAAGAGAGGTGCTCAGAGCGTGACGAACACCGAAGGAGACGACGTCCCGCGGACGTTGAGCTGGTAGTCGAGAACGACGTGCGCCGCGAAGACGAGCTGCCCCGCGATCGGGTTCGGGCTCGGCAGCGGCAGCTCGACCGAACGGTATCCAGCCGCGGGGACCAGGGCGATCAAGTCCCCAAAGCCGAAGGTCGATTGGAACAGGCTGTCGTTGTTCAGGGGCACCACCGCGCCGCCGAACGGGATGCCCGGCGCGGCGGCGCCGCTCAAGGCCAAGACGCTCAGGAACAACGGGTCATCGAGCGCCGCCGCGTGCAGCGTGACCTCGCCCGGCCGCACCGTGACGCCGACTTGCTGCGGATGATCGGTGGCGTCGGCCGAGTTCGGTGCGCCAGGGGTGCCGAGGGCCCCCGCGCCGTACGGCGCGACGGCGTCAGCGAAATTCCAGCTGCCCGAAGAGCCCGCAGCCTGCAAGAGGTCGACGCGCTCGGCCGCGACGCCGTTGCCGCCGGGGAAGCTCGACGTGTACGCCACCGTGTCAATGACGACGACGCCCTGCTGCAGCGTCACCGAGTCCTGCGAGTTGGTCAGCGCGATCGCGCCGAACGGCAAGGTCACGCCGAGCGGCAGGCCGCCGTTGCGACTCGACGCGCCGTCACGCTCGAACAAGAGCGCCCGCCCAGGCACCAGCTGGAAGTTGCTCGCCAGCGTGATCGTTCCGGAGTTGTCGCTGAGCCGCAGGCCGTCGAGCGCGACCGGGACCGCGCCGACGTTGATCACCTCGAGGTACTCCCCGTTGCTGTCGGGGACCGCCGACGGGTTCCGGTGGATTTCGCTGACGCGCAGCGCGCCCACCCCGATCGGCGCAGGCACGACCTCGTCGCAGTAGAAGTCGAGGAAGTCCCCGCTCGTGCCGGTCGCGCGGTAGCGATACCCGTCCGTGTCGATCCGGATGTCGCCGGCGACCCCGAACCCGACGGTGTTCGCGCTGCCGGTCGTGGTGGACAGCAGCACGCGCGCAGCCTGGGCTTGGTTGATGCGGTTGACCACGGTCGACGTCGGGTGTCCGAAGCCGTTTCCGGCCCCGCAGCTGACGACCGCCAACTCCGGGTCGAGCGCCGCCAGGAACGTCGTCCCCGACGACGTGTTCGAGCCGTGGTGGTTGAGCTTGTAGACGTCGACGTCGCCGCAGGCCAAGGCGGCCGGGGTCTCGACGTCCGCGGTGCTGTTGCCGCCGCCGGTGACGTCGCCGCCGAGCCACATGGAGAAGTCGCCGTAGTCGACACGCATCACCACCGAGCGCGCGTTCTCCTCTTGCGCCAACGCCGGGTTGACGAAGCCGCCCCCGGCCACCTGGCCGTTCGCGGCGATGCACGTCATCGTCGCGCCGCCGCCGAGCTGGTAGACGGCGCCCACTTGCACCGACTGACGCCGCGCGCCCGCCGCGACCACGTAGCTGTTGAAGCTGGCCGTCGTCGGCGTGCTGACGCTGCCGCGATCGAGCGCGACCGTGAACGGCAGCGACGAGAGCACGGTGTCGAGCCCGCCTAAGTGGTCGGCGTGGAAGTGCGAACAGACGGTGTAGCCGTAGCCAGACGGCTGCAGCGACTGGATCAACGGCAGGATCGTCGCAGCGCCCTGCCCGTTAGGACCAGCGTCGACGCAGTGCACCCGCCCATTCGGGGCGCGGATCACGACCCCGTCCCCCTGCCCGACGTTTGCGACGACCACGGTCAACCCCTGCGGCGCCGCCGCCTCTCTCCCTTGCGGGGGCGCGGTGGCGGCCAAAACACAGGAGACGAACGAGGCCAACATGACTGGCGTCACCATAACGCAACTCAAGTCTGCGTGGGGTAACAGGAACGCGGGCTGCCGAGTCCGCGGCGCGGCGCTATCGTATACGGACATGGTCGACCTGCTCACGCATCGCTACGGCGACAACATCCGGCTCCTCGACGACCCGTTCCTGTCGACGCTCCTCGCTCGTATCGGCGATCCCAAGGTCGGGACCGCCGAGCTCCCGGGGTTGGTGCGCGCGGGCTACCAGCGCATGCTCCACGAGGTGCTCGCATCGGATTTCCCGCGGACGATGCAGCGTCACCCCACGAGGATGACGGCGCAGGAGCCGCGCGCGTTCGTCACGGGCCCGCTGCTGTGCCGCGACACCAAGCTCGTGATCTGCTCCGTCATCCGCGCCGGCATGCTGCCCGCGCAAGCGTGCTACGAAGCCGCCATCGAGGTTTTGCCGCCCGAGAACGTCCGCCTCGACACGCTCAACATGTCGCGGGAGACCTCTGCCGACGGCCGCGTCGTCGGTGTCCGGCTCGACGGCAGCAAGCTGGGCGGTCCCGTCGATGACGCCGTAGTTCTCCTGCCCGACCCGATGGGCGCGACGGGCGGCACCGTCTGCCGCGCGGTAGACGTGTATATGGACCTCCCTGGCGCGGCGCCGCGCGCGATCTGCGCCATGCACCTGATGGCGACGCCAGAGGCCGTCCGCGCGGTCGCGAGCCGGCACCCCGACGTCCGCGTGTTCGCTGGCCGCCTCGACCGCGGGCTCTCGACCGAGCGCGCGCTCGCATCGGAGCCTGGCGCGCTCCCTGACGAAGAGCGCGGCCTGAACGACGTTCAGTACATTGTCCCCGGAGCTGGCGGCATGGGCGAGATGCTGACGAACAGCTGGGTCTGAGCTTGCGCCGCCCGCCTCCACCCCGTTATCCAGAAGACCAATGACCACCATCGTCCACGTGCAAGGCCGCGAAGTCCTGGACTCGCGCGGCAACCCCACCGTCGAAGTCGAAGTCCACCTCGAGTCTGGGGCGAGCGGGCGCGCCATGGTGCCGTCCGGCGCCAGCACGGGCGCGCACGAGGCCGTCGAGTTGCGCGACGGCGACGAGGCGCGCTACGGCGGCAAGGGGGTCCTCAAGGCCGTCGAGCACGTCAACGCGGAGATCGCGGAGGCGATCGTCGGCATGCCAGCTGACGAGCAGTACCTCTGCGACGCGACCCTCGCCGAGGTCGACGGCACCGACAACAAGGGCAAGCTCGGCGCCAACGCGATCCTGGGCGCCTCCCTCGCGGTGGCTAAAGCAGCCTCACAAGACTTGAGCGTGCCGCTGTTCCGCTACATCGGCGGCGCACAGGCGCGTCGCTTGCCGGTGCCGATGATGAACATCCTTAACGGCGGCGCGCACGCGGATAACAACGTGGACTTCCAGGAGTTCATGGTGATGCCCGTCGGCGCCGAGACGTTCGCCGAGGGCCTGCGAATGGGCACGGAGGTGTTCCACGCGCTCAAGGCCGAGCTGAAGGCGCGCAAGCTAATGACAGCGGTCGGCGACGAGGGCGGGTTCGCGCCGGACCTCGAG
>JAYYEE010000472.1:0-10419 GCA_036160175.1 Planctomycetota bacterium | reverse complement strand
ATCCGCGAGCTTCATGGGGTGAGCGTGTTAGCGCGCGACGGCAGCCTCCGTCTGCTCGGTGACGACGAGCACGTCGCGGTCGTGCGCGGCGTCTTAGAGGAGTGCCTGCGAGGCATGCGCCACGGGCGGAAGGTCTCGACGCAGGAGGTCGCTTCGCAGCTGAGGCGTACGCTCGGCGTCGCGAGCGCGTCTGACGAAGCGCCGCTCGAGGCAGCCGCGCGCGCGCGCCCGAAGGGCGGCGCGGTGGTCCGCGCCAGGACCGAGGGGCAACAGCGCTACCTCGAGTGCATCGACAAGCACGACGTAGTGTTTGGCGTGGGCCCCGCCGGTACGGGAAAGACCTACCTCGCGGTCGCGAAGGCCATCGAGGCGATGAAGCAGGGCGGCGTGCGCAAGCTCGTGCTCGTCAGGCCGGCCGTCGAGGCCGGCGAGAAGCTCGGCTTCTTGCCCGGGGACTTCCAGGCCAAGATCGATCCGTATCTGCGGCCGATGCACGACGCCCTCTCGGACCTCCTGGACCCACGGACGCGCATGCGTTGGTTGGAGACCGAAGTCGTCGAGGTCTGCCCGCTCGCCTATATGCGCGGCCGCACGCTCAACCAGTCGTTCGTGATCCTCGACGAGGCCCAGAACACGACGGTCCAGCAGATGTTGATGTTCCTGACGAGGTTGGGGGAAGACTCACGGATGGTCGTCACGGGTGATCCGTCACAGGTCGACCTCCCGGGCAACGTCCGCTCAGGTCTCGGTGACGCGCTGCGGCGACTTGAGGGCGTCGAGGGGGTCGGCGTCTCTAAGCTGGGCGCCAAGGACGTTGTCCGGCACAAGGTCGTGAGCAGGATCGTGACGGCCTACGACGAGTTTGACCGGAGCCGGGGCCGCGCGCCGGAGCGCGCCCACGACGAAGCCCAGGACTGATGCCTGTTAGAGCTCGTAGATCGCTTCCAGCCGCGAACCGAACGCAAGTTCGTTGAGCGGGTTGTGACGGCAGCGCTCGCGCACGCCGGTCGCCCAGACTTCGAGGTCTCGCTGCTGCTGACCGACGACGCTGAGATCGCCCAACTCCATGAGGACTTCATGGGGGACCCGTCGCCGACCGACGTGATGTCGTTCGAGATGGGCGACGGCGCCGAGGTCGTGGTCAGCGTTGAGACCGCGCGTCGCGTGGCGACGAAGCACGGCACTTCGATGCGCGCGGAGGTGGCCCTCTACATCGTTCACGGGATCCTTCACACCGTCGGCTTCGATGATAAAGACCTCGTCGCGCGGCGCGCGATGCGCGAAGCAGAGCGCGAGATCCTCACGCGACTACGCCTAGAGGTGCGCGACGTTGACGCGTAGGTCGTGCTCGTCACGCGAGCACCTCAGCGAACTTGCGCGACGAAGTGTGTGTGCATCGTTGCGCGCGACGCCAATTTCGTGCTACCCTCCGCGCGTTCGCTCCTTCGCAATCGAAGCAACGGTCGCAGTTCGTCTCTCCAAGATGCGCGCGCAACCAACCGGCGGTGACTTGATGGCATGCACATCGCGCCGCGCTGGTCGGTCGTCGTGTTGCCGAGCGAGCGGACCGCAGCGGGTCTCTTCGTCTCGACCCGTCGTTGCATCGAGCGCGCTGGACGCGGGCCGGTTCCGGTCGACCTTCCGACGGATTCGTCTCATGCCAAGTGCTACATGGTAGGCAAACCCGCTGCACGTGACGCAGGGACCTCGCGAGAGCGAGGCGCTCCGAGCGTCACCACTGAGCACCTCCTCGCGAGCTACCGGCTGCGTTGCTCGCGTAAAGTGCTCGACCAGGTCGTCGAACGTCATCGATCGACCGTCGAAAGCATGGCTCGAAACCTCGCCGCGCGGCTACCGCGCAGCGTCGAACTGCAAGACCTCATCCACGCCGGGATGTGGGGGTTGATGCAGGCGATCTCGACCTATGAACCCGACCGGAACGACTCGTTCTCGGCGTTCATGCGCATTCGGGTTCGTGGAGCGATGCTCGACGAGCTGCGCCACCTCGACTTCTTGCCGCGCGTGTTCCGTCGCCAAGTGCGGGAGCGAGACGCGGCGCGCGCGCGCCTGCGGATGGAGCTGGAGCGCGAGCCAACGGCCTGCGAGCTGGCAGAGGCGTTAGGGGTCACTGAGCAGGAGCTGCTCCACTGTCCAGAGAGCAAGGTGATGCGCTCCGTCCATTGGCGCGAGGGTGACGCCGAGGAAGACCACTACGAGCAGCTCGAGGACGACGCGGTCGAGTCGCCGATCGAAGCGCTCACCCGTCAGGAACTGCTGGAGATGGTGCGGAAGCACCTCGACCCGATCGAGTGGAAGGTGCTCAAGATGCACTACCTGGACGGCCTCACCGGGCGGCAGGTGGCGCAGCGCTTGCGTCTGTCGGCGTCGCGGATCTGCCAGATTCACGTGCAAGTGCTCGATCGCCTGAAGCAAGAGCTGACGGCGCGCGCGGTCTAGAGGTCATGTCCTCGGTCGGCGCTGCCTCCGCGTTTCCGTCGCGAGACGGCGAGCTTTGGTGTGAAGGCGTCGCGATCTCCGAGCTGGCGGCCCGATATGGGACGCCCCTCTACGTCTACAGCGCCGCTGCGATGCGTGAGCGAGTGCGCCGGGTCCGGCGCGCGTTTGGGGCGCGGGCGTCGATTTGCTTCGCCGTCAAATCCAACCCCAACCTGCACCTGCTGTCGATGCTGCACGCGGAAGGGTGCGGCTTTGACCTCGTCAGCGGCGGCGAGCTGGAGCGCCTCCGCATCGCAGGGTTGCCGGCGTCAGATGCGGTCTTCGCAGGCGTCGCCAAACAGGGTTGGGAGATCACCGCTGCGGTCGCAGCAGGGCTGAAGTTCATCAACGTCGAATCTCAGCACGAGCTCTCGATGTTGTCGGAGGCGGCCGAGGCAGCGGGCACGCGGGCGCGCGTCGCGCTCCGGGTCAACCCAGACGTTGACGGGGGTACGCATCCGTTCATCAGCACCGGCACGGCGGAGAGCAAGTTCGGTGTGGCGCTGTCGGTCGCCGCTGGCGTCGTGGATCGGATCTGCGCCGACCCGTGGTTGGAGTTGGTGGGGTATCACGTCCACCTCGGCAGTCAACTGCAGTCGGCGATGCCATATCGGGTCGCGCTCGACCGCGTGCTCGAGTTCGTCGACGGCGACGCGCGGCGCCGAGACGGGGTGCGCTACTATGACCTCGGCGGGGGCTTTGGGATCTCATACGGCGACGCCCCGGCCCTGGACGTCGAGGAGGTTGCTGAGGCGCTGCTGCCAGAGCTTGATCGTCGCGGCTGGACGCCGGTGGTGGAGCCGGGCAGATACATCGTGGGCGACGCCGGCGCGCTGATCACGAGCGTGATCGGCGAGAAGGACCAGGGCGGCGCGGCGTTCTTGCTCGTGGACGCGGCGATGAACGACCTCATCCGCCCGGCGCTCTATGGCGCGGAGCATCCGATCGTGCCGGTTGTCACCGCGCCCGGAGCGCCTGCGCGCCGGGTCGATGTCGTCGGGCCGGTGTGTGAGGCTGGCGACTTCCTCGGTCGCGCGCGCTCGCTGCCACGGCTCGAGCGCGGAGACCTGCTGGCGGTGCTGGCTGCTGGGGCTTACGGTGCGAGCATGTCGTCGAACTACAATTCGCGACCGCGCGGCGCGGAGGTGCTCGTCGACGGCCACTCCCACCGGCTCGTGCGGCGGCGCGAGACGATGCGGAGCCTCTGTAAAGACGAACTCGAGAGCCAGTCATGACCAGACCCCGACGTTGGATTCCTCGCGTAGCGGCGATCGTGCTGCTTGCCGTGATCGCGGGTGGTTGCAGCTTCCTTGCCAACGAGTTCATCCTGCTCGATAGCGCCGGCCCGGTGGCCGCGCCGGCGCATCCGGCGAGCGGTCTGCAAGATCGGCCCTGATGGTCTCCGAGGCCTTGCGAGCGCTGCTTCAGCGCGGAGAGGGGGTTGGCGACATCGAAGGCGCCAACACTGGCGCCGCTGAGCATCCAGTCTGCGGAGACCGGATGCAGCTCAGCGTCTTGGTGGAAGACGGCGTCGTCCGCCGCGTCTGCTGGCGAGCCAGCGGTTGCCCCGCCTCGATGGCGGTCGCGGCCCTGTGCTCCGAGGTGCTCGTCGACGTGCCCGTCGACGACGCTGCGCGTGCGTTGGTCGACGGCATCGCTGGGCGGGGCGGGCTGCGGCGGCATGAGCAGCACGCCGAGAAGATGGCGCTGCGAGCGCTGCGCGAAGCGCTCGGTCGCTGACGCGAGAGCGGGGCGCTGGAGCCCGCTCGGACGAATTGTCTGATGCGGATGCGCTGCCTAGCGGTCTCACGGGGCGCGGTCGTCTTCGCTCTCGCTGTTCGATCTGGTCGGACCGATCGCCCGGCGCCAAACCCCAGTTGTCACCGATATGTCTGCATCCGGTGCGGTTTGCAGTGCGATCAAAGAAGTGAGCTAGCTCTTTCCAAGTCGAGATCTGCGGAGCCCACGGATCGGCGCATGCCGAGCCCGTGGCTTCACAAGGGATTGCGCGCCAAGCGACCAGCGCCTCGTGTGCTGACCGCGAGCTGGCAGGCTCATGGCGTCGCATTCAACGCCTTCGTGGGCGCATGGGTCGTTTGTTCTGCGCTGTTATCCCGAATACTTGGGGCAGGCAGGGATGGCGGCGTGGATTACGTGGTGTCACGTGACGATCCATGCGTCCGCATTTTTTTGTCGCGCGCGTCGCCGTACAACTTGTCCATGCACGACGGCCTCCCTTCGGATCGAGACGATCCTCCTCAGGACCCGCAAGACGACCGCGAGGATGAGATTTTCGATGAGGGCGGCCAGCGAGACGGCGTAGACGAGCCGGCGATCGTCGTGGAAACCGAGGGCGCGCCGAACTCGGTCGTCGTGCAAGACTCTGTGCCGGACACGATGTTCGTGTTTCCGCTGCAGAAGTCGGTGCCGTTCCCGAGCCTGATGATGCCGCTGCTGCTGGATTCGTCTGCGGCGCGCGACGTCGTCGCTAAGGCGGAGGCCAACAACGGCTACTTGTTCTTGGTGCTGCAGCGAGATCCGGACCAAGAGGACGCCTCTTCGGCTGACGACCTCTACGAGGTCGGGGTTATCACGCGGATCGTCAAGACGCTGAAGCTGCCAGACGGCAGCCAGTCGGCGATGACGCAGGGCGTGCGACGGGCGCGGCTCGTCAAGGTGGTTCGTGAGCGGCCGCACCTCTTTGTGAGGGTGAAGCAGCTCGTCGAGATCCCCGCGCAAGGAGATCGCCCAGCATCGATGTTCCGGCTGCTGCAGGCAGAGCTCCAGCAGCTGGCCCAGCTGCAAGAGCAGTCTGACAGCGGCTTCGCCACCGCGCTGCTGAACGTAGAAGACCCCGGGCAGCTCGCTGACTTTACCGCCGGCGTCGTGCGTAAGATCGAGGATCGCCAGCGTTTGCTCGAGGCCGCGGACGTCAGCGACCGGCTCGAATTGGCGCTGCAGTTCGCGATGGCCGAGAACGAGGTCGCCGCGCTGGACCAGAAGATTCAGGACGAGATCCGCGAGAAGGCCGAACAAGCCCAGAAGGAGTACTTCCTCAAGGAGCAGCTGAAGATCATCCGGCGCGAGCTCGGCGAGGAGCAGGACCCGCGGACCATGGAGCTGCAGCGCCTCGAGCAAGCGATCGAGGACGCCGGCATGCCCGAGGAGGCGCGCCGCCGCGCTGACGAAGAGATGACGCGGATGAAGACGACGCCCGTCGAGAGCGGCGAATACAGCGTCATCCGTAACTACCTCGACTGGCTGACCTCGTTGCCCTGGTCGCGTTCCAGCAAGGGTCACAGCGACCTCGCGCGCGCGGCGCGCGTGCTGCGCGACGACCACTACGGGCTCGACGAGGTCAAGGAGCGGATCTTGGAGTTCCTGGCCGTGCGCAAGCTGCGCCCGGACCAGTCAGGGTCGATCCTCTGCTTTAGCGGGCCGCCGGGCGTCGGCAAGACGAGCCTCGGCCGCAGCATCGCGCGCGCGATGGGGCGCGAGTTCTTTCGGTTCTCGCTGGGCGGGATGCGAGACGAGGCCGAGATCAAGGGGCACCGCCGGACCTACATCGGGGCGCTCCCTGGTCGAATCCTGCAAGGGCTCAAGGCGACCGGAACCAACAACCCCGTGATCCTGCTAGATGAGCTCGACAAGCTCGGCAGCGACTTCCGCGGGGATCCTAGCTCGGCCTTGCTTGAGGTGCTCGACCCTGAGCAGAACCACGCCTTCTTGGACCACTACCTCGACGTCCCGTTCGATCTGTCCCAGGTGATGTTCCTGGCGACGGCGAACGTGCTGTCCATGATCCCCGAGCCGCTGCGCGACCGGATGGAGATCCTCGAGCTCCCCGGCTACCTGTTGGAGGAGAAGGTCGAGATCGGCCGTCGTCACCTCTTGCCCAAGCAGCTCGAGCGCCACGGGCTGCAGCCCAAACACCTGTCGGTGACGCCGCCCGTCTGGCAGCGCATCGTGCCCAACTACACGCGGGAGGCGGGCGTGCGCGGCCTCGACAAGGTCGTGCGCAGCCTCTGCCGCAAGGTCGCGCGGCTCGTCGCGTCCAACAAGCAGCCACCTGGCCGGCTGAGCCTCGCCGAGATGGAGAGGCTGCTCGGTCGCGCGAGGTTCAAGCCAGACGCGCGCCGCAAGCGCGCGCAGCCCGGCGTGATCCAAGGCCTCGCGTGGACCCCGGTCGGCGGGGACGTCCTCTACGTCGAGGCGGCGCGCAGCGTCGGCAAAGGCGCCCTGCAGCTCACCGGCAGCCTCGGAGACGTGATGAGCGAGTCAGGGCGCCT
Organism: Planctomycetota bacterium; assembly: GCA_036160175.1. GTDB lineage: Bacteria > Planctomycetota > UBA1135 > UBA1135 > UBA2386. Next base: position 3,634 of record JAYYEE010000472.1, on the reverse strand, counting down.
GGCGCTCAGCTACCTGCGCAGCCGGGCCGAGCGCTTCGGGCTCGACGTCCAGCGCCTGGACGAGAGCAACCTGCACCTGCACTTCCCTTCTGGGGCGATCAAGAAGGACGGCCCGTCGGCCGGCATCGCGATCGCGTGCGCGTTCTTGTCGGCGCTGACCGATCGACCGGCGCCGACGGACATCGCGATGACGGGAGAGCTGACGGTCGTCGGAGAGGTTCTGCCGATCGGGGGCGTGCGTGAGAAAGTACTCGCCGCCAAGAACTTCGGCCTGCGCCGCGTGATCCTGCCGAAGGCCAACGAAGCGGAGGCCAAAGAGCTGAAGCGCGAGCTTGTCCGGGGGATCCAGTTCTTCTTCGTCGAGCGCTTCGACGAGGTCTTTGACGCGGTCTTCGGGGCGCGCGAGCGCGCCGCCGGGTCGAAGGCCGCCAAGAAGAGGCCTGGGAAGAAGTCGGCCGCGAAGAAGGCCGCGAAGAAGGCGCCCCGCAAGAAGGCGGCGTCCAAGCGGCGCGGCTAGCGCTACCGCTGTTTGCGGCGGCGCTTTTCCTGGTCGCGGCGCGCCTTGCTCATCGCCCAGCTGCAGATCGGGCACGTCTCCGGGTCGTGGCGCAGCGCGGTGCAGTCGGTGCGGCCAAACCAGATGATCTGCAGGTGGAGGTCGTTCCATCGCTCCTCGGGGAAGGCGCGCTTGCAGTCCCGCTCGGTGCGCTCGACGGAGGCGCCGTTGCTCAGCCCCCAACGCCATGCGCAGCGGTGGATGTGGGTGTCGACGGGGAACATTGGGTGGCCGAAGGCCTGCGCCATCACAACGCTCGCGGTCTTGTGGCCGACGCCCGGTAGGCGCTCGAGCTCCTCGAGCGACTCGGGGACCTCGCCGCCGTGCTCGTCGAGGAGGATGCGCGACAGGCCCGAGATCGCCTTGGACTTCTGCGGGGAGAGGCCGCACGGCTTGATGAACTCGCGGATCTCGGCCACGGGTACGTCGATCATCTCCTGCGGCGTGGCGGCGCGCGCGAACAGCCCCGGGGTGACCTCGTTGACGCGCACGTCGGTGCACTGCGCGGAGAGCAGCACCGCCACCAGCAGGGTGTACGGGTCCTCGTGGTCGAGGGGGATCGGCGGCGACGGGAACCGCTCATCGAGCAGCTCCATGATGCGCGCAGCCTTGTCCGAGCGTTTCATCAAGCGTCACCGATAGCGCTTGCCGGCCGGAGATCCAACTGTGGTAGCGTTCGGCGGCATCGATGAGCGAAACTCCCTTCCAAGAATGGTTCGAGCGGCTGTGGACGGATCGTGAGGATCGGGTCTACCGGTCGTTGTTCGGGGACCTGGGTGAGGGGGTCTACACCGCCGGTGAGGCGACGTATCAGCGGTTCGATCAAGGGCGACCGCACCCTGGCTGGTTCAACCACGGCGTGTTCGCCTGCCCGCCGCACGAAGAGCGAGACAGCTGGGTCTATGTGACCTCAGGGTTGAGCAACCCCTGGAATCTCCAGCAGCCTGGTAAGGACCCGGGCGGCTTCGCCGGCGTCGGCTTTGAGCTCGTCATCGAGTCGAGCGAAGCGTCCGCGTGGGCGGTGCCGCTGCTGCACAACCTGATGGCCTACGAGCTGTTGGTCGCGGTCGGGACCTACCAGGACGCCGAGCTGTTCGAGTATGGCAACCGAGTCCCGCTCAACGCCTCGATCACCCCCGAGTTCGAGTCGTCGCTGCGCTGGCTGCTGATCGAGCAGCCCAAGCACTACCCGTCGTCGTTCGAGCTGGCGGCCGGCCGCGTCGACTTCTTCCACCTCGTCGGCGCCAGCGACGCCGAGGTCGAGTTCGCCCGCAAGAATAGCCAGGACAACCTGCTGCAGCTGCTCAAGGACAAGGGCGTCCACCCGTTCACCGACGCCAAGCGCGACAGCGTGCTCTGACCGCCGCGCGCCGTCGCTTGGGCGCAACCCGAAGGCCTGAGGCGACTAGGACTCCTGGCGCCGATCGCGGCCGCATACTCTGGACCGGACATGCGGCTCCCGGCACGATGGGGGCGCCCAACCTATGCCAGATCCTCACGACGACGTCGCGCCGCGCCCGCTGGACATCCGCCCGCTGGCCGACCGCAAGAACCTCGTCCACAAGGACGACTTCGCCGAGGTGCTGCCGCCGGTCGAGGGCTTCTTGAAGTGGTTCGACGCGCTGCCCGACATCTACGGCAGCAAGTCCCTCAAGCACGTGGTCTCGGAGGTCGTGACCGCGCGTGAGCGCGGCAAGGAGGTCGGCGTGCAGCTCGGCGCGCACGTGCTCAAGGTCGGCCTCTCCCCGCTGATCATCGACCTAATGCGCCGCGGCCTGATCACGCACGTCGCGACCAACGGCGCCTCGGCGATCCACGACTGGGAGACGGCGTATCAGGGCGCGACGAGCGAGGACGTCGCCGAGAACCTGCCGGACGGCTCGTTCGGCTTGTGGCGGGAGACGCTCAGCGCGATGAGCGGCGCCGCGACGCGCGCGCAGGATGAAGGCATCGGACTCGGCGCGGCCATCGGCCAGACGATCCTCGACGACCAGCTGCCGCACCGCGAGCTGTCGGTCTTCGCAGAGGCCGCGCGGCTCGGCGTCCCAGCGACGGTGCACGTCGCGTTTGGGTGCGACATCAACCACATGGACCCGGACCTGGACGGCGCGGCGCTCGGCGCGGCGACGCAGCGGGACTTCTGGACATTCGCGGACACGGTCGGTCGCCTCGAGCGCGGCGTCTGGCTCAACGTCGGCTCGGCCGTGATCATGCCGGAAGTGTTCTTAAAGGCGGTGTCCATCGCGCGCAACCGCGGCCAGCTCACCGACGACTTCCTCACCTGCAACTTCGACATGCTGCAGCAATACCGCGCGATGACGAACGTCGTCCAGCGACCGCCGAAGCAGGGGCGGTCGATCCTCGCGATGCACGAGATCGTGCTGCCGCTGCTGCACCAAGCGCTGATCTGCACCGCGGAGCAGCGCGGCTGCTTGAAGGAGCCCCGCTGATGACGCCGCCCCTCGACAGCGAGAGCCGCCGCCTGGCGGACGTCCTCAGCGAGCTGCCCGAGACGCCAGTCCTGGTGGTGGGGGACTTGATCCTCGACCGCTACGCCGACGGCGCCGCCGAGCGCGTCTCGCCGGAGGCGCCGGTGCTGGTCTTCGACTTCGAGCGCGACCGGTACCTGCTGGGCGGGGCCTGCAACGTCGCGGCGAACCTCAGCGTGCTCGGCGCGTCCGCCTCGGTGCTGGGCGTCATCGGCGACGATGAGCCCGGCGAGCGGCTGCGCGCGCTGCTGCAGGACGCTGAGATCGACACCCAAGCGCTGGTCGTCGACCCGACCCGTCCGACGACGCGCAAGACGCGCTACGTGGCCAAGACGCTGCAGGTCCTCCGCGTCGACCAGGAGTCGCGCGCGCCGGTCGCGGGCGACGCCGAGGCGCGGATGCTCGAGCTGCTCAATCAGCGGCCCTTTCCGTGGAAGAGCGTGCTGCTGAGCGACTACGGCAAGGGCGCGTTGACGAGGCCGGTGATCCAGGCGGCCGTCGATGCGGCCAAGAGCGTCGGGGGTGTGACGGTCGTCGACCCCAAGGGCAAGGACTACTCGATCTACGAAGGCGTCGACCTGCTGACGCC
>JAYYEE010000471.1:0-3145 GCA_036160175.1 Planctomycetota bacterium | reverse complement strand
CGACGCACGCGCGCCGCCGGGCCGTCCGGGGTGTCGTGGCGGGGCGCGGACTAGAAGCCCATGCCGCCCATGCCGCCCATGCCGCCCATTCCGCCCATGCCACCCATGCCGCCCATGCCGCCCATGTCGCCATGGTCGTGGTCGTGGCCGCCGCCGGCGGGCTTCTTCTCCGGCACGGAGCTGATCAGCGCCTCGGTGGTCAGCAGCAGCGTCGCCACCGAAGCGGCGTTCTGCAGCGCAGCCGAGGTGACCTTCGCCGGGTCGACGACGCCGGCCTTGATCATGTCCTCGTAGTCACCGGTGCGGGCGTTGTAGCCGTAGGTGTCGCTCTTGTTGCTGCGCACCGTCTGGATGACGATCGAGCCGTCGACGCCGGCGTTGGCCGAGATCTGACGCATCGGCGCCTCGAGCGCGCGACGCACGATGTCGGCGCCGATGCGCTCGTCACCGTCGAGCTTGAGGCCGTCCAGCACCTTGGCGGCGCGGACCAGGGCGGTGCCGCCGCCGGCGACGATGCCCTCTTCGACCGCGGCGCGGGTCGCGTGCAGCGCGTCTTCGACGCGGGCCTTCTTCTCCTTCATCTCGGCCTCGGTCGCGGCGCCGACCATGATCTGCGCGACGCCGCCCGAGATCTTCGCCAGGCGCTCCTGGAGCTTCTCGCGGTCGTAGTCGGACGTCGTGCGGCCGATCTCCGCGCGGATCTGCTCCATGCGGGCCTTGGTGTCCTTCGCCTTGCCGGCGCCCTCGACGATGGTGCAGTCGTCCTTGCCGACGATGACCTTCTTGGCCGAGCCGAGGTCGGCGGTGCCCAGGCCCTCGAGGTTGATGCCGAGGTCCTCGAAGATCGCGGTGCCGCCAGTGACGACCGCGATGTCTTCCATCATGGCCTTGCGGCGGTCGCCGAAGCCCGGCGCCTTGACCGCGCAGCACTTGAACACGCCGCGGAGCTTGTTGACGACGAGCGTGGCGAGCGCCTCGCCCTCGATGTCCTCAGCGATGATCAGCAGCGGGCGGCCGCTCTGCGCGATCTTCTCGAGCAGCGGCAGCATGTCCTTGATCGAGGTGATCTTCTTCTCGTGGATGAGGATGAAGGGGTTCTCGAGCTCCGCCTCCATCTTCTCTTGGTTGGTGGCGAAGTGCGGCGACAGGTAGCCCTTGTCGAACTGCATGCCTTCGACCCACATGACCTCGGTCGCGAGGCTCTTGCCCTCTTCGACCGTGATCACGCCGTCCTTGCCGACGCGCTCCATGGCGTCCGAGAGGATGCCGCCGATCTCCTCGTCGTTGTTCGCGGCGATCGAGCCGACCTGGGCGATCTCCTTCTTGCCCTTGACGTCGATCTTGATCTTCTTGACCTGTCCGCAGACGGCCTCGACGGCCTTCTCGATGCCGCGCTTCAGCGCGACCGGGTTGGCGCCAGCCGTGACGTTCTTGATGCCCTCTTCGAAGATGGCCTCAGCGAGCACGGTCGCGGTCGTGGTGCCGTCACCGGCGACGTCCGACGTCTTTGAGGCGACCTCTTTGACGAGCTGGGCGCCGAGGTTCTCGTACTTGCCCTCGAGCTCGATCTCCTTGGCGACCGACACGCCGTCCTTGGTGACGGTCGGGCTGCCGAAGGACTTCTCGATGATGACGTTGCGGCCGCGCGGGCCGAGGGTGACCTTGACGGCGCGGGCGAGCTGCTTGACGCCGTCGCGCATGCGCTCACGCGCTTCCTGGTCGTATGCGATCTTCTTGACTGCCATGGGAGTGTTCTCTGTTTGCTGGGGGTTGTCGGGAGGGACTGCGGTCAGTCGATGATCGCGAGGATCTCGTCTTCGCCGAGGATCATCATCTCTTCACCGTCGAGCTTGATCTCGGAGCCGGCGTAGCTCGAGAACAGCACGCGGTCCTTCTTCTTGACCGAGAGGGTCTGCCGCTCGCCGTTGTCGAGCAGCTTGCCGAGGCCGACGGCCATGACGACGCCTTCGCGCGGCTTCTCCTTCGCGGAGTCGGGCAGGATGATGCCGCCCTTCGTCTTGTCGTCCGCCTGGACGCGCTTGACGAGCACGCGGTCGCCGAGGGGGGTCACGGTCGAGGTCTTGGTCTTGGCCATTTCAGTTCCTTCGTGGGGGTTCAGTCTGAGTTTGTGGATGGGAAAGGGAGGGACGTCGGGGTCGCCGGGGCGGCGCGTTAGGACGTCGGGGGTTGGCGGCGCTGCAGGCGTTCGGTCACACCCGGCGGGTGCTTCCACGGCGCCAGCGGTCCGCCGAAGTGAGATTGGATCAGCCGCTCGAGCGACTGGCGGAGCTGCGACAAATCGAGCGGCTTGCGCAGGAAGGTGAAGAAGCCCGCTTGTTGGGCCGCGGCGACCTCGGCGGCGTTGGCGAGCCCCGACATGAGGATCGACGGCAGGGGCCGCAGCGCCAGCAGCTGCTGGAGCAGCTGGGGGCCGGTGGTCTCCGGGAGGTGGAAGTCCAGCAGGCCGAAGTCGAACCGCTGCGCGCGGGCGAGCTGCAGGGCCTCGGCGCCGAACGCGGTCGACTCTACGCCCCAGCCCTGGCTCTGCAGGAACTCGCCGAGACAGCCACGCAGGGAGTCGTCGTCTTCTACCAGCAGGATGCGGAAGCTCTGGGCCATGGGGATCGTGCGCCGACAGATTGCGGCACGGTCGCAGGAGCAAGCGTTGTGCCGCTCAAACACAAGTCACCCAAGTCCAATGAAAGGAGGGTGTTAGAGTCTCTCGGCGGCGTCGCAGCGGGATCCGAGGGTGCCAAAATGACGGTCTACCCCGGCAGGCTGCCTGCCAAGATGGCGCGCTCTAGGGGGGCGGCCTACATCTCGTCTTCTTCGTCGTCCTCGTCGTCGTCCTCTTCCTCGAGCGCCTCGAACCCCTCGCCGAGTCCATCGTCGTCGTGCTCGTCTTCCTCGAGGTCGTCTTCGTCGTCGTGCTCGTCGTCGTCCCAATCATCCTCGTCGACGCTCGCTTCTTCCTCGTCGTCATCTTCGTAGGACGCGAGCACGCGGTCCCAGTCAGCCACCTCGATGGGGCTGTTGCAGACGAGGCAGTTGCTGTCGTGGTCGCGGAGATCTTCCAGCTCCTCGACCTCGCGGTAGACCTTGCCGCAGTCGCGGCACCGAACGATCTTGCCCATGGTTGTCGGCT
>JAYYEE010000470.1:0-7490 GCA_036160175.1 Planctomycetota bacterium | reverse complement strand
GCCTAAGTCAGGCGGTAAGTAGCGCCTGCAGCATCCTGAGACCCTATGGGTAGATGGCGGTCTTTCCCGCCTGCGTGAAGCAGAGAACGCCCGGCGCGGTCTTGCGCGAGCGCGCGGTCTAAGAGGGTGCGGGTTTGGTCGTCCAAGAACGGGTGGCCTGCCAGGAGCCGTCGATGTTGCCGACCTGGGCGGCGTCGACAACCCACGCGCGGAAATCGCGCGAACGAGCGGCGATGAAAGCAGCTGCGGAGGTGCGAGAAGAAGGCTACCGGGATCTCCAGGTGAAGTGCCAGACGGCCCGCAGGCGTACGCGTTGTATGATTAGCGTTGGAGCAGCGCCTCGCGGCCGCTGCGCGTCTCCCCGATGCCAAGGCGTAGTCGGGTCGCAGCGCGGCGTGAACGTGGCCACGGTCTCGCCCTGGGATCGGTCTCCGCCAAGTCAGCACGGCCGTGCGGCCGATATGGTGGGTATGTTCCGTTCCCTGGTCGTCTCCGTCACGCTCACCGCTGGGCTCCTATTGGGCCAGCAGGCCGGGGAGCAGCGCGACCGCGAGGCCGGCCGACCTGCTGCGCGCCGCGCCGAGCAGCGCGCCCGTGACATGCGCAGCCAGCTGTTCCATCGGAACGCTACGAGTGGGCACGTGAAGGTCCGCGTGCGGCTGAAGAACGGCAATCGATTGACCGGGGTGCTCAAAGACGGCCGCGTCGTCGAGCGGGTCGAGGGGCAACGCTACGTCCCAGCGGCCGCGAGCGAGCGCGGGGCAGGGGTGCGCCTCGACTACGTCGCCGGAACGCGCGGCTTCCTCTTCGTCCCGTTTTCCCGGCTCGACAGCTACCGCGTGCTCCAGCGGATGACGCATACGCAGCTCCGCGAGCTTGAGCAGGAGCTGCAGCGCGCGGAGCGTCCGGCGCCCGCAGCGAACCCCGCAGCGACGGATGGCCCCGCGTCGATTGGGGGCCGGGCTGCGCCTCAACGCGCGGCGACGGCGTCGCGCCGCAGGCTCCCGCCGCCGCCCGACGGGCTTGACGCGTGGGCCGCTGGGTCGGCCGTCGCCGAAGCGCCGCCCGCCGCCGCAGCCGTGCAGACGCCCCCGGCGGGCGAGGGCGCGGACGCGACCACCACCGCGAGCGCGAAGGTCGATGCAGCCCCTGTGGCTGCTGAGAAGCCGACGGCGGACGCTGTCGCTGCGGCCAAGCAAGAAGCTGCTTGGGCAGACCTGCTGCGCCGCTTCCCTCCAACTGCTGGCTGGAGCGAAGACAAGAAGCAGGAGATCTCGCGGCGGTTTGTCGTGATCGGCGCCAAGCCGAGCCCGAAGGAGCTTGAGTTCGTCGAGCGGTTCACGGAGTGGCTGCAGGCGTGCGCCCATGCCGGCGTCGAACCTGCCGCAGGCCGCCCGCCAGCGCCAAAGAGCCGGGGCGAGGCGCGCCGCGCTGCTCGGTCGCGCGCGCGCGACCTGCGTAAGTAGCAGAACGAGCTTGATCCCCCCTAGGGTGGCGCGGAATGCTGGGGCGCATGCAACGCGCCTTTTTATTTACCGGTCAGGGATCCCAGTTCACGGGCATGGGCAAGGAACTCGTCGAGCGCTTTGACGGCGCTCGCGAGGCCTTCGCGGAGGCGGACGAGGCGCTGGGCGAGTCGGTCACGGACCTCTGCTTCGAGGGGCCCGATGAACGCCTGCAGCTGACCGAGAACACCCAACCCGCGACGTTGACGGTGGCCGTCGCGGCTTTCCGCGCGCTCGGGATGACGCCGGACCTCGCGGCTGGCCACAGCCTGGGCGAATACGCGGCGCACGTGGCCGCGGGCACGTTCTCGCTCGCGGACGCGGTCAAGCTGGTCCGCAAGCGCGCCACCTTCATGCAAAACGCCGTGCCGGTCGGGACGGGGGGCATGGTCGTGCTGCGAAAGATGGGCATCGACGAGGTCGAGGCGCTGGTCGGCCAGGTCGACCGCGGCGTCTGTGAAATCGCTAATAAGAATGAGCCGCAGCAGACCGTGGTCTCGGGCGCGATGGAGGCGATGGATCAGCTGGTAGAGCTCGCGCCGCCGCGCAAGGCGATGAAGCTGGCCGTCAGCGTGCCCTTCCACTGCTCGCTGTTGCGTGAGGCGGGTGAGGCCTTCGCCGCCGCGCTCGACGAAGTCTCGATGCACGCGCCGGCGTTCCCCGTCTGGTGCAACGTGGACGCTGCGCCTGTGACGACCGCGGACGCGGCGCGCGACGCGCTCAAGCGGCAGTTCGCCGGCGCGGTGCTGTGGTTGCCGACGGTGCAAGGCATGCTCGAGCAGGGCGTCCGGCACTTCGTCGAGTGCGGGCCCAAGCCGACGTTGGTCAACATGGTCAAGCGCATCGCCACGGGCGCTGGCGTCGACGGCGTCGAGACCGTCGCGGCGACGACCGCGGAAGAGGTCGCGGCGCTACAAGCGTGAGCGCGGGCGCCAGCGCGAATCCGCTGCCGCAGACGCTGCGGCAGGCGCTGTGGCCGTTGGCCGCGCTGTACGGCGGGGTCGCCGCAGCGCGCAACGCGCTGTTCGCGCTGGGTTGGCGTCGGGTCCACGCGCTCGATGTCCCGGTGGTGTCGGTCGGCAACTTGACCGTCGGCGGCACCGGCAAGACGCCGACGGTCGCGTGGCTGTGCCAGCTGGCCAAGGACGCGGGGCGCGTCCCCGGCGTGCTCGCCCGCGGCTACGGGCGGGCCCCGGGCGCGGCGCTGAATGATGAGGGCACGTTGCTGCAGCGGCGCTTCCCCTGGCTCTTGCAGGAGCAGGACCCGGACCGGGTCGCCGGCGGGCGGCGACTGCAGGAGCGCGGCGCAGACTTCGTCATCCTCGACGACGGCTTCCAGCATCGGCGGCTCCACCGTGACCTCGACCTGCTCTGCTTGGACGCGAAGATGCCGTTCGGCAACGGCCACTGCTTGCCTGCGGGCGACCTTCGGGAGTTCCGCTCTGGGTTGCGACGCGCTGGCGTCGTCTTCTTGACCCGCGCCGGCGACCTAGATCGCGAGCAGCTCGGGCGACGCGTCGAGCGGATCCGTCAGATCAGCGGCAACGCTGGCCTCTGCGTCCACGCGTGCGACCACGCGCCGACCGCGTGCGTCGCGCAGCCATCAGGTGCGCCGATCGACCTGGAGGACTTGCGCGGGGCGCGGGTGGTGCTCCTCTCTGCCATCGCCAAACCGCAGAGCTTCCGGGCGACTGCGGCGCGGCTCGGCGTCGACGTCGTCGGCGAGCGCGTCTACCGGGATCACCACCGGTTCACGGCGTCCGAGCTGGACGCGGCCGCGGCGGCGGCGCGAGACGCCGGCGCGCGCTTGCTGACGACCGAGAAGGACGACGCGCGGCTCGAGGGTGCCGCGTTCGAGCGCTACGTGCTACGCGTTGACCTCCGTTTCCTCGACGAGCCGCCTGCGCCCTCAGAGGTGCTGCTGTCATGACTGATCCGAAGATCCGTATGCGTGATCGAGTCGTCTACCTCGCCGCGCGCGCGGCGATCGGCGTCACCGCCCGGGTCCCGCAGTGGTTGGGCTATCGCGCGGCCGCGTGGTTAGGGCGCCTCTGGTTCCGCGTAGACGGACGTCGTCGTCGATACGCGCGTAACTTCCTTCGTGAGGCCTACCCCGACCTCAGCGAACGCGAGCACATGCGGCTCGGCAGCGCCGCGACGGCGAGCTTGTTCAAGGTGCCGCTCGACATGGCGCGCTTGACCCGTCTCTTGGCGAGAGGCGGGGACCTCTCTGAGGTCGTCGATTTCCGCGCGATCGAGCAAGAGCTCGGCGGAGTCGAGCGGCCGTATTTTGTGCTGTCAGGCCACCTCGGCGGCTGGGAGGTCGCGGCCGCTGCGATGGGCGCGATCGGCGGGCCAGCGCACGGCATCGCGCGCATCACCAAGAACCCGCTCCTTAACGGCTGGTTGGCGCGGACCCGCGGGGCGGTCGGGCTCAACATCTACCCGCGGCGGGGCGGCTTCCGTGACCTCGCGCGCGCCATGGCGGGCGGCGGCATCGGCCTGCAGGTCGTCGACCAGAACCAGCGGCTCCGGGGGGTCTTCGCCCCGTTCTTCGGGAAGGTCGCGAGCTGCGAGCGAGCCGCGGCGAGCTTGGCGATCCGGCGGGGATACCCGCTCGTTTTTACGGCTGCCATCCGCAAGGGCGTCGGCTTTCGCTTCGAGATGATCACCGAGCCGTCGTTCGTGCCCGAGCGAACCGGTGACAAGGTCGCGGACTTGCACCGCGCAGTCGTGCAGATCAACGAGCGGCTCGAACGCATGATCCGGCGCGCTCCCGACCAGTACGTGTGGATCCATGATCGCTACCGCACGCAGCCCGGACCAGCCGATGAGCTGGTCGACGGTGACGAGCGCGACGAGGGCTGACGCTGCGCAGAGGTGGCGCGCCCGCCAGGATTCGAACCTGGGACCGCCGGCTTAGAAGGCCGATGCTCTATCCAGCTGAGCTACGGGCGCCCGTCGGCTTGACGCTAGCGCAGCGGCGGGTCCGGGGCCAGGACCTGGGGCGGGGGCTGGGTCTAGAGGCCGGCGCTAGCGACGATCTGGAGGAAGTCCTCCTTCCAGTGGTAGCCGTCGAGCAGCGCTGGATCGTCGTCGCCGAGGACCTTCCGCGCGACGTAGAGCGCCTCGATAGACGCGAGGCCGCCGGCGGGGTCGTCAAAGACCTTGCTGACGCGCGGGTATGCCGTGCGCAGTCCCCCAGGGATCGACCGCCGTACCGGCTCACCGATCACGCAGTCTTGCAGCTGCGCCAGCCATCGCCAGGTCGAGTCCAACAGCAGCAGCGGCTTGCCTGCGTCGTCGATCGACAGCGGCGGGGCGTCGACGGCCAGCAGGAGGAAGCCGGTCGCGTCGAAGCGCAGGTCCGGCTTGCCGCGCAGGAACGTCATCTCCGGGCGATCGTGGAGGAAGCGGAGCGAGCACTTGCTGATCCGTTCCTTGAGGTGGCGGATGACGGTGGTCTGGACCTTGGTCATTTCGTGGGCGCTCCGAGTTGGCGCAGGACTGCTTGCTCGACCGCGTCGACGTCCACGCCGAGCACGCACTGCGGGGAGGCGCAGGTGCGTCGCTTACACGGTCGACACGGGACGTCGTGGAAGAGGATCTCGTGGCGGCGCTCCGCGTGCGCGCGTGGCGCGTAGCGGACTGGGTCTTTCGGTCCGAAGACGGCGACGCAGCGCGCGCCGACGACGGCCGCGAGGTGGAGCGGGCCGGTGTCCGCTGCGACGACGACCTCGCACTCGGCCATGACCCCTGCGAGGCCCGCGAGGCCGAGGACCGCGCCGTCGACCGCGCGGCTCTTGGGCGCCGCCGTGAGTGCGGGCTCCGCCAGCGCGCGCTCGCCCGGTCCAAAGCCGACGACGACCCCGAGCCCGCGCGCTTCGAGCCGCGTCGCCAGCTCGGCGAAGCGCTCTGCCGGCCAGCGCTTAAACGCCGCGAACGACGAGGTCCCTGGGTGCAGCATCACGAGCGGCCGCGGGAGATCAGCGAGGAGCTCTGGCGCTGGGGGGCGGGTCGCGATCGTCGGTGCGCAGGGCTCTCCTGACAGGCCGATCGCGGCCAGCAACGCGTGGCCGACGTCCGCGCGGTGCGGCGGGTCGATGCGCACGACCTTGCTGTAACTCAGCGCCGCGCCCTCACGGGACGTCGGCGGGGCAGGACCGACCTTGGCGCGCGCGCGGCACGCGAGCAGGTGCATGGCGCTCTTCTGGATGCCGTGCAGGTCGAGCGCGACGTCGTAGCGCGTCCGCCGCAGCCGCCACAGCGCGCCTGGGATGCGGCTGCGTCGCTTGCGGGGATAGATGATGACCCGATCGATCTGCGGGTGGCCTTCGAGCAGCTTTGCGAAGCGGTCTTCAACGAGGAAGTCGATCGTGACGTCGGGCCGGTCGCGGCGCAGCGCTGCGACGGTCTCGAGCGCGAACAGGACGTCGCCCAGGGCAGACAGCCGCACGATGAGCACGCGCCCGCCGCGCGGCAGCATCTCTGCGGCCGGCAGCGGCGCGTCGTCTGCTCGGCCAGCGATCGCCTCGGTCATCGCGTGCAGCATTCGCGATCCCGCCGTCGACTTCCAGCGGTTCATGGCGCGGGGTCCGGTCGCGGCGCTACCATCTGGCTCGTGGCCGCGCCCGATTCCTTTGTCGAGACCCGTACACCCCGCGCGGTCGGGTGGGTGCGTGAGGACCTCGCGGACGTCGGCCTAGAGCCTTTCTGGGGCCCGCTGCGAACGATGCGGGGCGCCAGCGGCCGCGGCGGCGTGGGCGTGCTTCAGGTCGGCGCGAGCGAGCTCGTCGTGCGTCCCTATCGCCGCGGCGGCGTTTTGGCGCCGATCCTGTCCGACCGCTACTTAGCGCCGTCGCGCGCGCTCGCTGAGTTGGCCGTCTTGCTCGAGCTGCAGCGCCAGGGCGTCCCGGTGGTCGCGCCGGTCGCTGCTGTCGCACGGCGCCGCGGCCTCTTCTGGCGGCTGCGCCTCTGCACCGAGCGCCTCGTCGACGCGCGGACGATGCCGCAGTTCCTCGCGGACTTCTCCAGCGCGCGCCGGCGCGCGGTCGAGGCGGTCGGCGCCGCGGTCCGTCTCGCCTTCGCGGCAGGGCTGCGGCATCCTGACCTGCACCCCGACAACGTGCTCTGTCGCGCGGACGGCGACGGCGTCGAGGCCGTGCTGGTGGACCTCGACCGGGCGCGGATTGAGGCTCCGCTCCCCCCTCGGGCGCGGGACGGCATGCTCGCGCGGATGCAGCGCTACATCAACAAGCACCGCGAGCGCTTGCCGGCAGCGCCGTCGCGCGTCGAGACGATGCGATTTCTGCGCAGCCTCGGCCTCGAACGCGCGGAGCGCCACGCGCTCTGGCGCCGCCTAGCGAAGAGCGCCTAGGGCGCGCCGAGACGGACGCTGCTGCGTAAGCGGACGCCGCCGGCGGGGGCGGAGATTTTCTGCTCAGAGGTGAAACCTCACCGAGGCTCGGCGGTAGTTCCTTGTGCCTGCGAGACAGTGTGAGCTGCCTGCGCGGGTTCTCAACAAGACCCTCCACCGAGGAAGTCGGGCACGTTGCTTAGCTTCCGGGGGCAAGGTGGAGGGTCTTTATTTTTGTACGCGCTCGGCGGCGCGGCTCATCAGCCGAGCGCTTATGCGTCGAGCTTGGCGATCCACGGTGCTGCGCGCTTTTGGTCTCCGTCGAACGTTGTCCACAGCACTTCTTCCAGCTGCGCCGCCGTCGCGCCGAGGTTGCGCGCGCCCCGGGCGTGTCCTGCGAATTGGCGCGGTTGGTCTTCGGCGGCTAGGATCCCGACCGCGACGAGCTCGCGGCTGAGCGCGCAGAGGCCTGGGCGCGTCAGGATGCGGCCGTAGGCTGCGTCGAGCACGAAGTCGTGCAGCTCCTGGTGGTGTGAGCGCAGCATCTCGCGGACCTGGGCGTCGTTACGGCCGTAAATCTCAGAGAACAGCGCCCGACCTGCAGCGTGTTGCTGCTCGGCAGGTAGCGC
>JAYYEE010000469.1:0-7327 GCA_036160175.1 Planctomycetota bacterium | reverse complement strand
CGCGAGAGGCGACACCAGGGCAGCCGCGGTGAGGGCTGCGAGGGAAAGTTGTCTAGTCATGGAATTGCGTGGCAGTGCGCCAGGTCTGAGACGGAGAAAGTCAGGGTTGAGTCGCGGCCCACCCAAGGGTCCTCGGGCCTCGCCGCAACGAACCATATCGTATCCAAACGCGCGCGCCGCCGCAGGCCCGTCGCACGGCTCATCTACTGATCGGCGCGTCGCCTTCTTCGACGGCAAACGCCAGAGCGATACCGGCATACGTCGCACCGGAAAGGACGGCATCACCGCCGCAGAACGACGAGCAGCAGCTGAACATCAGCCTGCCGCACTCCCGCGACCCGTGACGCTTCCCCCAGCGTCAACGGGCGTCGCTGCTCGAGCCGCGCCCGCGCCTCTGCGCTCAGGCCCGTCACTTGGCCATAGTCGAAGCCATGCGGGATCCGACGCGACTCCAAGCGCTTTAGCCGCTCCACCTCCATCGCCTGACGCTTGATGTAGCCCTCGTACTTGACCTCAGCCTCCAGCTCGGACAGCTCCGCCTGCGTGAGCTCCATTTCGCGCAGCGTGCTGTCCGCGGCCAGCGCGTCGGCGACCGTGACCTCGGGGCGGCGCAGCCACTCCGTCAGCGTCTTGCCGTCCTCGCGGCGCGTCAGGTCCAGCCACCGCTTAGCGGCGCGGATGTTGGCGTCCTTGCGCTGCACCTTCTCGGCGTGCGCCGCTGCGACGAGCCCCCACTCTTCCCCGAGCGGCGTGAGGCGCCGGTCCGCGTTGTCGCTGCGCAACAGCAGCCGGAATTCTGCCCGGCTCGTGAACATCCGGTAAGGCTCGTTGGGGTTGACCCGGCACAGGTCGTCGATCATCACCCCGAGGTAGGCCGTTGCGCGATCGATCACGACTGGGCCTTGGCCGCGCGCGAACCGCGCCGCGTTCAGCCCCGCGACGAGGCCCTGCCCGGCGGCCTCCTCGTAGCCGCTGGTGCCGTTGATCTGCCCGGCCGCGAACAGCCCGCGCAACGTCGCGACGTGGAGGTCACCGCGCAGCTGCTCGGTCAGGATGTAGTCGTATTCCACCGCGTAGCCCGGGCGCAGCAGCTCGACCTCCTCGAGCCCAGGGATCGTGCGCAAGAACTCCATCTGCACGTTGGGCGGCAGGCTCGTGCTGATGCCGTTGGGGTAGACCTCGTCGGAGTCGCGTCCTTCCGGCTCCAAGAAGACCGGGTGCGAGTCCTGATCGGCGAAGCGCACCACCTTATCCTCAACGCTGGGACAGTAGCGCGGGCCGCTGCCGACGATGGCGCCGCGGAACATCGGCGACTCCTCGGCGTGCGCGCGGATGATCTCGTGGGTCTTGGCGTTGGTCCGCGTCGTCCAGCAGTGCAACTGCTCGACGTCGAGACGCTCGGTGCGGAACGAGAACGGCACGGGCGGATCATCGCCAGGCTGGACCTCGAGCCCCTCGAAGTTGATGGTCGACTTACGCAGCCGCGGCGGGGTCCCCGTCTTGTGCCGCCCCAGGCGAATGCCGAAGCGCTGTAAGGCTGCGCTGATGCGCGCGGCAGCGGGCTCGCCGTGCCGGCCCCCCTC
Source organism: Planctomycetota bacterium (assembly GCA_036160175.1). Lineage (GTDB taxonomy): Bacteria > Planctomycetota > UBA1135 > UBA1135 > UBA2386. The sequence goes on along the minus strand of JAYYEE010000469.1, from coordinate 5,744 downwards.
CTCTTCCCACCGCCCAGCGAACAGCTTGCCGCCGAGGAACGTCCCGGTCGTCAAGACCACGGCAGGCGCGCAGAGGGTGCTGCCGTCGTGCAGCTCCACGCCGGCGACGGCGTCGCCGGCGTCGGTCGTGAGAAAGTCGACCGCCTCGGCCGCGAGCACCGTCACGTTCTCATAGCCGAGCACCCGCTTCGACATCACCCGGTTGTAGGCGTCGCGGTCACACTGCGCTCGCGGCGACCGCACCGCTGGCCCCTTGCTCGTGTTGAGCATGCGGAACTGGATCCCCGTCGCGTCTGTCACCACCCCCATCTCACCGCCGAGCGCGTCGACTTCCCGCACCAGCTGCCCCTTAGCGAGGCCGCCGATGGCCGGGTTGCAGGACATGCGGCCGATGGCGGCCGGGTCCAACACGATCATCGCGGTGCTGGCGCCGGTGCGCGCCGCCGCGGTCGCCGCTTCGACGCCGGCGTGGCCACCGCCGACGACGATCACGTCGAAGTCACGGGTCACGGCCGATGGCATATCCGAAGGACGCCTGCGCGTCACTGGCCCAACTGTTCGAAGGCGCCCAGTCCGCGCCCTGCTACGGCGGCGACGCCGCTGCCCAGCCAAACGAGGCGTGACCTCGGCCGGCTCGCGGCAGCGCCCTGCAACGGAGCCGGCCGGCCACGAGAGCCTCGCGCGTGTCAGCGACGATCAGGTGGCGTCGAGCGAGTCAGAGCGCGCGTAGATCGCGCGCAACAGCACGTGGTGTCGCAGCACGTAGTTCCACATGCTGCCTCCATCGGAAACCGCTCGCCCCCTCCTGAAGCGGGCGAGGCCGAGCTCCTTTATGGACGCCACTGGCCAAGCCCCCTGGCCCGGGCCTAAACTGCCGATATGTGCGCGCGTTCCACCACCCTGCTCGCGACCGTCTTGGCCCTCTCGACGGCGCCCGCAGCGTACGCCCAGATCTCCGTGCGCGACCTGCCCGAGGTCGCGAAGGCCCGCGCCGAGAGGCTGCGACCCAAGCAGATCGCCGCGCTCGAACCCTTCTGGGCCGACCTGTCCCTCGACTACGAGGAGAACAAGGAGTTCCTCGATCGACGCATCGGCGACGCATCCCGGCTCGGCGACAGCGTGGTGCCGATGCTGCTCGAAAAGCTGCGACCGACGCAGAGCACGACGGACGCGGACAACCTGGCGAGCAACTGCCGACGCGTGCTGCAACGCCTCGACCCGGGCTCCTTCGTCGACGCGCTCGCCGAGCTCGCGCGCGGCGACCATGGCACGGCAAAGCGGGAGGCGATCCTGCTGCTGGGCTACGCCGAGGACCCCCAGTCCGTCGCGGTCCTGTCCAGCCTGATCGGCACCGCGAACAGCTGGGACCGCGTCCAAATCGTCCGCTCGCTCCGCAGGCTCCGCGCAGCGCGCGCCGCGACCGACGTCGTGCCGCTGCTGGGCACCGATAACCGCGAGCTCCGGCAAGAGGTGCTCGCCTACCTGGCCGCAGCGCAGGCCGACCAAGTCGCGCCGACGGTCATCCAGGCGCTGAGCACCGAAGGCGACGATCGACTCCTGCCGAAGTACATCGACTACTTCGCCGCCTGCGTCCGCCGCGACGCCGCTGCGACCGACGCCCTCCTCCCCCTGCTAAACCGTGACCGCATCGACTGGCAGGACACGCTGCACCTGATCCAAGCGCTGTCGCAGGTCTCGCCGGAGCGGCACGAGCCGACCATGCGCAAGCTCCGCGACCTGATCGACAGCAACGACACCAGCTCGCTGGCCGTAAGCGCGGCGGTCTCCCTCCGCGCGCTCGGCGACAAGAACGGCGTCACGCGGCTGAAGCGCACGCTGGACGACAAGCTCCGCCGGCGGAAGCGTGAAGCGGCGCTCTACGAGCAACGCGCGCGCCTGCTGTTTGCCATCGGAGACTTCGCCGACGCCGCCGACGACTACGAGAAGATCATCGACTACGCCGAGGGCGCCGCGATGACCCGCCGGGCCTACCTCGGCCTGCTGAAGAGCGAAGCCCGGCGACGCAAGATCCAAAATGTGGTCAAGCAGATGAAGGCGTCCGGCATGAGCCCCGCGGAGTTTGAGCGGCTCGCCGCCGAGGACGCGCCGTTCCGCGAGGCCATGGGCCACGACCGGGTGCAGTCTTTCCTGCGGCAGTTGCGCAGGAGCCGGGCCCCGAAGTAGGCCGCCGCCAGGCGCGCAATTGTCGCGCTTCGCCTGCGCCGCCCCGGAGCCAGCTTGACCCCAGCGGCCGGGGGCGACAAGATGCTCGCCCTTTTGGCCGCTCCGGCGGCGCCCCGCGCAGTCACGACCGCACCACCATCATGGAAGTCCAGGTAGCCGAGACCGGCCCCTGCAGCCGCAGCCTGCAGATCAAGATCACGCCCGAACAGGTCACGGAGCACCTGGATCAGGTCTACGCCTCAGCCGCCCAGCAGGTGCAGGTCAAGGGCTTCCGCCCCGGCAAGGTCCCGCGCAAGATGATCGAGAAGATGCACGGCGCGGCGATCCTCGAGGACGCAAAGAAGGGGCTGCTCGAGTACTACCTCCAGCAGGCCTGCCAAGAGCAGGAGATCCAGCCTGTTGGCCGGGTGCAGGTCGACGACGCCGAGGCGCTCGAGGTCAAGCCAGGGGCGGCGTTCGAGTTCACCGCCAAGGTCGACGTCAAGCCGACGTTCGAGGTGCCGGACGCCAAGTGGATCGAGCTCCCTGCGTTCGAGGAGGCGGCCAACGACCAAGACATCGAGAACGCCTTGAAGGAGATCGCGCACCAGCGACGCAAGATCCAGGCGGTCGACGAGGCGGTCGAAGACGGCGACTTCGTGAAGTGTGACTACACCTTCCACGACAAGGACGGCAACGAGGTCCACACCAAGACCGGCGTGCAGCTCAACACCCGCATCCCGATCAACGGCGTCGAGGCAGACGCCTACTCAGAGGCGCTCATCGGCGGCAAGGCCGGCGACGAGCGCGTCGTAGCGATCACCTTCCCCGATAACTTCGAGAAGGAGGAGGTCCGCGGGCAAGAGGGCGAGATCCAAGTCCAGATGCACGAGGTCCTCCGCATCGCGCCGCCGCCGATCGACGATGAGCTCGCCAAGGGCATGGAGTTCGACACCCTCGACGCGATGAAGGACGACCTCCGGGTCCGCATCTCGGCCGAGAAGGCGCGGCTCGGCAAGCAGCGTCAGGAGGAGGCCGCGCTCGACCACCTCGCGACCGCCGCCGCGATCACGCCCCCGCCGTCGCTCGTCGAGGAGCAGCAGCAGGCGTCTCTCGGCGCCTACGCGCAGCGCCTCCAGCAAGAGGGCACCGGCGAGGAGGAGATCCAAAAGCGCCTAGAGGAGTCCAAAGAAGAGGCTCAGAAGGACGCCGAGCGCCGCGTGCAGATGTTCTTCCTGATCGAGGCCATCGCCCAGCAACAGGAGCTCACGGTCGCCGAGGCCGACGTCCAAGCAGAACTTGAAGCTATCGCGCAGGCGAACAGCTCCCCCGAGCAGCCGCTGACCGCGGGCCACGTCTTCGCTCACCTCAAGGAACAGAACCGCCTTGGCGAACTGCAGTTGTCACTGCTCGAGCGCAAGGTTCGCGATTTCCTCAGAGAGAACGGCAAGATCGTCGATAAGACTGGCGAATAAGCGACGTCCCATCGGCGCTGCCGCAGACGCCCCCAGGAGCACAAAGCCATGACCAACGCGAACATGTACACCATCCCCACCGTCATCGAGAAGACCGGCCGCGGGGAGCGCGCCTACGACATCTACAGCCGCCTGCTGGAGGACCGGATCGTCTTCATCGGGACCCCGATCGACGACGGCGTCGCCAACGTGGTGATCGCGCAGCTGCTGTTCCTGCAGAAGGAAAACAAGAACCAGGACATCAACCTGTTCCTGAACTCGCCTGGCGGCAGCGTCACGGCCGGCCTCGCGATCTACGACACGCTGCAGTTCGTCCAGTGCCCGATCTCGACCTACTGCATCGGCCAAGCAGCTTCGATGGGCGCCGTCCTGCTCGCGGCCGGCAGCCCCGGCAAGCGACACGCTCTGCCGAACAGCCGGATCATGATCCACCAGCCGTGGGGCGGCGTCGGCGGCACCGCGCTCGACATCTCCATCCAGGCCGATGAGATCCTGCGCCTGAAGGACACCCTCAACGGCATCCTCGCCAAGCACTCTGGCAAGCCGGTCGAGGAGGTCGCCAAGGACAGCGACCGCGACTTCTTCATGGGCGCAGCCGAGGCCAAGGAATACGGCCTGATCGACGAGATCGTTGACTCCGCGAAGTGAGCCGTGAAGGCCTGCCCTGGATCCGCTAGACTGGCGGGATGAGCGCGCCTGGGGCGCCTCCGAAGGAAACGCATGGCAGGTAAGGGCAAGTCGGTCGAGAGGTGCACGTTCTGCGAGAAGTCGCGGCACCATGTCCAGTCGCTGATCTCTGGGCCGCCCGGCATCTACATCTGCAACGAGTGCATCGAGATCTGCAACACGATCCTCAAGGAAGAGGATCGTAAGCAGAGCGGTGACTCGGAGCCGACGACCTTCGTCAAGGACCTCGTCCTGAAGGACAAGGTCCCGACGCCCGACTCGATCGTCGAGCGCCTCGGCGACTACGTCGTCGGCCAGGAGTTCGCCAAGAAGGTGCTCGCGGTCGCGGTCTACGGCCACTACCGGCGGCTGCACGCGCGCTACCACAACCCGGACCTAGAGCTCGAGAAGAGCAACATCCTGCTGGTCGGCCCGACCGGCTCAGGCAAGACGCTGCTAGCGCGGACGCTGGCGAAGATCCTGGACGTCCCGTTCGCGATCGCCGACGCCACGACCCTCACGGAGGCCGGCTACGTCGGCGAGGACGTCGAGAACATCCTGCTGAAGCTGCTCCAGAGCGCCAACTTCGACGTCGAGCGCGCCCAGCAGGGCATCATCTACATCGACGAGATCGACAAGATCGGCCGCACCACCAGCAACGTCTCGATCACTCGGGACGTCTCTGGCGAGGGGGTCCAGCAGGCGCTGCTCAAGATCCTCGAAGGCACCACCGCGAACGTGCCGCCCCAAGGCGGCCGCAAGCACCCCGAGCAGAGCTACATCCAAGTGAACACGGAGCACATCCTGTTCATGGTGGGCGGCACCTTCCAGGGCATCGAGCACTTCATCTCTCGCCGCCTCGGTCAGCAGATCATCGGCTTCGGCCAAGCCGACGACGAGGAGCACGCCAAGCACCTCGTCGACAACGAGGGCAAGCCGCTGGTCACCAGCCAAGCGGAGCGCGATCGCGTGATGCCGTACCTCGACCAGAAGGACCTGATCGACTTCGGCATGATCCCTGAGTTCGTCGGTCGCCTCCCAGTGACCGTCCCGATGCGCTCGCTGACGAAGGCAGAGATCCTCGGCGTCATGACGCAGCCGAAGAACGCCCTGGTTCGGCAATACAAGGCCATGTTCGAGCTCGACAGCGTGCAGCTGGAGTTCACGGACGAGGCGCTCGGGCTGCTCGCCGAAGAGGCGATGAAGCGCGAGACCGGCGTCCGCTCGCTGCGCTCGATGTTCGAAGAGGTCTTGCTCGAGCTGCGCTACGACATCAACAAGCGTAAAGGTGAGCAGGTCGTCATCACCGGGGACTACGTCGCGGCGGCGCTGCAGCGCGGACCGGAAGCGCTCCAGCCCCGCGAGCAGCGCGACTCCGCTTAGGGTCCAGGCGTGAGCCAGCTCCCTGCCGCTGCCCGCAGCCTGACCGACCTCGACGAG
>JAYYEE010000468.1:0-9328 GCA_036160175.1 Planctomycetota bacterium | reverse complement strand
CCGGCTCGCTTCGCCCAACGACCGTTGCCGTCCATGATGACGGCGACGCTCTTGGGCACCACCAGGTCGTCAGGCTCCGAGGTGTTCATCCAGCTGGCGAAGGGCGGATCAGTCAAGGTTGCGTCGGATGACCTGGTCGCGACCCGGGCCGACCGAAATCGTCCCGACCCGCAGCCCCGTGTGGCGCTCTATGGCCGCGACGTAGTCGCGAGCGGTTTGCGGCAGCGCGTCGAAGTCGCGCACTTCGCAGATGTCTTCGTCAAAGCCGGGCAGCTCCTCGAACTGGGGCTCGACCGTCGCGAGGTCGAACGCCGGCAGGTCCGTGGTGACGCGCCCGTCGGCAAGTTTGTAGGAGGTCGCGAGACGCAGCGGGAAGCCTCGCATGACGTCGAAGCAAGTGAGCACGAGCTCGTCCACGCCCGAGACACTTCCCGAGTACCGCACCGCGACCGCGTCGAACCAACCGCAACGACGAGGCCGACCGGTCGTGGAGCCGTACTCGTTGCCCGCCTTTCGCAGCGCGTCGCCCGTCTCGTCGTGCAGCTCGGTCGGGAACGGCCCCTCGCCGACGCGCGTCGCGTAGGCCTTCACGATGCCGATCGTGCGCATCTGATGCGGCGGCATGCCGGTCCCGCTGAAGGCCCCGCCCGTGCTCGCGTGCGAGCTGGTCACGAACGGGTAGGTGCCGTGCTCGAGATCGAGCAAGCACCCTTGCGCGCCCTCGAGCAGGATCCGCTTGCCGTCCTTGCGCGCCTCCCGCAGCTGGTGACCCGCGTCGACGATGCCCGGCGCCAGCTGCTCGCCCGCGGCGCGCAGCTCTTCGAACATCCGGTCGCAGTCCAACGGCTCGAGGCCAGCGGAGCCGAACAACGCGTTCTTCTGCTCTGCGAGCGCCGCCAGCGCAGCCTTGAGCGCGTCCGGCCGGCACAGGTCACCCACTCGCAGACCAACGCGGGCGCAACGGTCGCTGTAGGCAGGGCCGATGCCGCGGCCGGTGGTCCCGATGCGGCCGCTGCCGCGCGCCTGCTCGGCCCACTGGTCCTGGCGGCGATGCGCCTCGAGGATCACGTGGGCGCGCTCGCTTACCAAGAGGTTGTGGCCGAGCTCAACCTCGAGGCCCCGCTCACGCAGCATCGCGACCTCTTGGCAGAGGTGCAGCGGGTCGACGACGACGCCGTTGCCGATGACGTTGACGGTGTGCGGGTGCACGATGCCCGAAGGCACTAGGTGCAGGACGAGCTTGCCGTCTCCAGCGACGGACGGAGGCAGGACGAGCGTGTGGCCAGCGTTGTGGCCGCCACCGAAACGTACGACGTAGTCGGTGTCAGAGGCCAGGTAGTCAATGACTTTGCCCTTGCCTTCGTCACCCCAGAGGATGCCTACGACACAGGTTGTGGGCATGGTTCGCGCAGCGGAAAAGGGCGGGAGCATAGCGGGTGTCCCCCGGATCTCCACCCATGGATGGAATGTGCACCCATGGCCCGACTGATTCCGCCCGCCGCAGCGCCCTCTTCCTGCTGGAGCGCTTTCACCGACGCTTGCTGCCAGGCGTGCTACGACGCATCGGGGCCTGGAAGGGCATCCCCCCGCAGCAGCTCAACGACCTCCAAGAGGACGTCTTGCAGGAGCTACACGTCGACTGCCTCGAGCACCCTGGCGAGGTGACGTCGATGTCGCCGAGGCAGCGGCACGCGCGCTGGATGCAGCTCAGCGAGCGGACCGTATATCGCCTTCGGCGGCACCTGAGACGGTGCAGCGCCCTCCCGGACGACTGCACCGCGAAAGACGTCGAGCCATCACAGGGCGCTGCCACTCCGCCGATGCCGCCGCTGGTGACCTTGTGCAACGGCCGCGCCAACGTCGCCGCCAGCGCCAAGGCTGCGGGGCTCGGCCGCCGCGCGATGCGCGGGCAGCTTGACCGGATCGCAGCCCAGCTCGGCTGGGATGACCGCGAGCGGAGGTTTTGGACGCGGCGCGCGGCCGAGGCGCTGACCGCGCTCGCCGCCGACGCACTCCGCGCGAGCGGCGTCACGGAGGCACCTCCCCGGTCACCTGCGCCCGACCCCGTAACCATACGCGCGCGACTCCGGCGCCTGGCCCAGCGATTCCCCGTGCAGCCGGCGACGTCGAGAGTGCGCCGCGCCTTGCAGCCATGGCTGCGGCGACGACGCGCGGACCCCGCGCCCGCAGACCTCTTGCGCGACGCGACCGAGCTAGCGCCCGACCTCGCCGCTGGCTGGCTGTGGCTCTTTGAAGTGCACGACGCCAACGCCGATCACGCCAGCGCCGCCGCCGCGCTGCGCCGCGCGAGCCGCTGCCTCGACCGACCCCGCTCCTGGCTCTTGCTCGCTCGCAGCAGGCTGCTCCAGCAGCGCGGTCGACCGCGCGTCGCAGCTCGCATGCTCCGCCGCGCCTCCGCGCGCCGCGACCCCGACGGGCGCCTGACGCGCGCCGTAGTCAGCGTCACGGCGTGAAGCCAAGCGTGGCCGGCTCCTTCAGCGCCTCGCGCAGCGCCGCGGCCAACGCGCGCTCCGCCGCAGCGTCGCCGCGCGGGTCGGTCCACCGAGGCAAGCCAAGGACCGGCGTCGTCAGCCTGCGCAGCTCCACTACGACGGCCAAGCTGCGGTCGAAGGCGGGGTCGAGGAAGACGCTCGCGCGCCGCTCGCCAGGGGGATCTTGCGACGGCGCCCAGCCGGTCTGCAGCTGGAAGGCGACAGGGTCCGAGTGGGTCAGCACGTCGAAGCGCCGCAACAGGACCTCGCGACACCTCGCGAACGCGTCAGCCGGGAGGTCGTGGTCGAGGTCCAGCGGATAGGGGCTGTACGTGAGCGCGCGACACCCCCCGAGCACGACGAGCAGCAGCCACAGCAGCGAGCTAGCGCGCACCGTGCCCACCGCCCCCGGGCGTCTCGACGATGACCGCGTCGCCTGGCGCGAGCTCGAAGCTGCACTTGGCTGGCAGCCGCTCCCGACGCCCCCCGCGCTCAACGGAGACCCGGCCCGGCTTGCCCCGGCCGCCCCCGTCCGCTCCCGGCGGACCGCTGCGCTGGCGCTCCCCGAGAAACGCGCCCTGCAGCGGCTGCAGCGCCTCGACCGCTTTCACCAGCCCGTCGCCGCCGCGCCGCGCGCCGCGCCCGCCGCTGCCGCGCCGCACGGACAGCGCCCGGACGCGCAGGGGCGCGCGCCGCTCGAGCTCTTCGATCGGTGTGTTGCGCGTGTTGGTCATGTGCGTCTGGATCGCCGACTGGCCGTCACGCGAACGGCTGGCTCCCGCGCCGCCCGGGAGCGTCTCGTAGCTCGCGAAGGCAACGCCGTCGGCTTGCAAGCCGCCGAACGTCAAGTTGCTCATGGTCCCAGCCGACGCTGCCGGCACTCGATCTGGCGCGGCGGAGGACAACGCCTGCAGGGCCACGTCAACCAAGCGCTGGCTGGTCTCGACGTTGCCGCCGGCGACCGGCGCCGGGGAGCGCGGGTCAACGAGGCTGCCCGGCCGCGTCTCCAGCCGCCGCAAGCGGAACAAGCCCTCGTTAGTCGGTAGCCGCCCAGGACACAGGCAGCGGATCGCGTAGACGCACGCGGCGAGCGCGATGCCGCGGTTGGCGTTGACCCCGCCCGGCGCCTGGTCGCAAGTCCCGCGCCAATCAAACGTGGCGTGGTCTCGCGAGAGCTTCAAGCGGAGCGCTATCGGCAGCGGCCCGTTCCCCAAGCCGTCGTCGTCGAGCGCGTCACCAGCCGCGAAGACGCCGCGCGGGAGCTGGCGCAACATCGCTCGCCCCGCGCGCTCGCTGTAGTCCATCAGCGCCGCGGTCGTGCGGCGCACCGCGCCGAGACCGTGCTGCTCGACCATGGAAGCGAGGCGCAGCTCAAGCTGGGCGAGGCTCGCCTCCTGCGCGCGCAGGTCGACGAGGCGCTCTTCTGCGCCGCGGACGTTCCTCGACAAGACGCGCAGGAGGTCGCGCTGCATGCGCCCGCGCCGCCGCAGCAACACGGGCGGCAGCACCAGCCCCTCGGCGAACAGGTCGCGAGCGATCCCCATGGAGCCCGGCGTCGCGCCGCCGATGTCGGCGTGGTGCGCGCGGTTGACGACGAACCACTCTGGCTGGCGGCCGCCGCAGAACACGGGCCGCACCATCGTGACGTCAGGCAGGTGCGTGCCGCCACAATACGGGTCGTTGAGGATGGCCACGTCGCCGTCCTCAAGCTCGAGCTCGTCGCGCACGGCCCGGACGGCGTCCCCCGCGCTGCCGAGGTGGACAGGGATGTGCGCGGCCTGCGAGACCAGCGCCCCTGTCCGGTCGAACACCGCGACCGAATAATCGGCGCGCTCACGGATGTTCGGGCTGATGGCGCTCAGCCTGAGGCGCGCGCCCGCCTCTTCGCAGTAGGCCCCCAGCAAGTGGTGGAAGACCTCAAGCTGGACCGGGTCGATCTTGGAGCGCGCCACGTCTGAGATGCTCCCCGATCCGCGCCCCGAACGCCAACTCCGCCAATCCGCGGCGCGGCCGCGCGCAGAGGGAGACGCCCTCCACGCGCGGCCGCGCAGTCGTCGTCGCAGGGACTAGTTGCCGCCGCGACCTTCGCCGCCGCGACCTTCGCCGCCGCGACCTTCGCCGCCGCGGCCTTCGCCGCCGCGGCCTTCACGGCCACGACCGCCTTCTTCGCCGCCGCGACCGCGACGACGACCGCCTTGATCACCACCGCGGCCGCCGCGGCTGCGCCCCATGGGGAAGGCCTCCTGGAGGGCCTCGAGGGCCTTGTCCGCGTGGTGCATCTTACCGGCGTCGAGCGCCTTCTTGAGGTCGTCGGAGGCCTTGGTCAGCTTGTCGGCGATCTCGTCGCCCATCATCTCGCGCATGCGGTCGATCATGCCTTCCGCGGCGCCGATGCCTTCCTTGAGGCCCTCGATCTCTTCCTCAGACATCTCGGAGACCTTGGCGTCGCCGCGCATGAGGCGCATGACGCCGCCCATGCCGCCGCGGCCGCCCCAGCCGCCGCGACCGCCGCGCTCGCCGCGACCGCCTTCCGGGCGCTCGCCGCGCTCCGGGCGCGTCGGGCGCGTCCCGCCAGCGACCATCGTGCCGATGAGGTCCTTGTACTTCGCCTGGAACGCGTCGCGCTCCTTGGTCTTCCCGGTGCGGTCGAGCAGTCGGAACTGCTGCTTGGCGGCTTCGGCAGCCAGCTTGTGCGTCGGAGCCTTCTCGAGGAACTCTTGGTAGAGCGTCATGGCGCCGGCGAAGTCACGCTGGCCCTTTTCGAGGTCGTAGGCCTTGTAGAAGACCGCTTCGACCTGCGAAGCGGGGGCGTCTTGGGCGACCAGCGGGAGCGCCAGCGCGAGCAGGGTGGAAGCGATACGAATCTTCATCTTGTTTCCTAGTGAGGTGGTCTCGTTAAGGACGTTCGTCTGCAGGCACGAAGCGTCCTGCGCAGACTGTTATGGGCCAACTACGCAGCAGACGCGAGTTGCCCACGTAACGGAAACGTCCCGTGGGGCGTGCCTGCCGCCTTGGGACCTCGCCACAAGCGCAGAGGTCTATCGCAAAGCATTTCTCAATCTTTACTTGCATCACTTTGCGCGAGCCAGCAGCTCGTCGCGGACGAGGTCGCCGAGCTCGCTGCAGCGGTGCTCGCCGTCGCGCAGGCTGCGGATCTTGCCGCGCTGCAGCAGGCTCGCGACCGCGTCCTCGACCTCCGCCTGAGCGTCGTGCTGCCCGAGGTGGTCCAGCATCAGCGCCGCCGCGAGGATCGTCGCGATCGGGCTCGCGACGTCCTTGCCGGCGATGTCAGGGGCTGACCCGTGGATCCCTTCGAACATCGAGACCTGGCCCGGGTGGATGTTGCCAGAGGCCGCGATGCCGATCCCTCCCACCAGTTCTGCGCCGAGGTCGGTGATGATGTCGCCGAACAGGTTGGTCGTCACGCCGACGTCGAACCGCTCGGGGTCCTTCACCATAAACATGCACGCGGCGTCGATGTAGGCGTGGTCCGTGTCGATGTCGGGGTACTCCGCGGCGACCTCGCGGAACGTCCGCGTCCAGAGCTCCTGCGCCCGCACCGCGTTGGCCTTGTCGACCAGGGACACCTTGGGCTTGCTGCGTCCGCCCGTCGGACCGCGCTGCTTCGCTAGCTCGAACGCGTAGCGGATGATGCGCTCGGTGCCCTTACGGGTGTAGAGCATCTGCTGCATCGAGATCTCGTCCGGGCTGCCCTTCTTGGTCGCGCCGTAGATGCCAGCGTAAGCATCCTCGGTGTTCTCCCGACAGAACATCATGTCGATGTGCTCAGGCTGCTTCCCCTTCAAGGGGCACAGCGACTCGTGGTAGAGCTTGATCGGCCGCAGGTTGACGAACAGGTCAAGCTTGTGGCGGAGGCCCGCGATGATCGCGAACTCCAGCTTCCACACCTAGATGCGCGGGTCGCCCACCGCGCCGAACAGCACCGCGTGCATGTCCCTGAGGCGATCGAACGCCGCGTCCGGCATCATCTCGCCGGTCTTGAGGAAGTGCTCGGCGCCATACGGAAGGTCTTCGCGCTTGGTCTGGAAGCCGTAGATCTGCTCGACCGTGTCGAGCACCTTGAGGGCTTCGTTGACGACTTCGGCGCCGATGCCGTCGCCGCGGAGGACCGCGAGGTCGTAGACGGTGCTCATGTAGTCTTCTTTGCTGCTGCGGGGCTTGACCCGATCGCCGCCTCCATATCTGGGGAGAGGCCCGACGCGATTTCGGGCGGAACAGTATGGCGAGTGCAGATCCGCGCGCAAAGCCGAATCACAGGACGCGCCAAAGGCGGTAGACTCCGCGGAACCCAAAGCGCCGCGCCACCGCGGTCTCCGCAGTTTATGATCCGACGAGCACTCCTCCTCTCCCTGTTCGCGCTGACGACGGCCGCGACGGTCGCCGCTCAGGGCGAAGAAGCCCAGTTCAACCAGCGCCAGGCCAAGGCGCTCAACGCCTACGCCAAGAAGGCGTTCGACAAGGGCTTCCCGCGCATCGCCAAGGTGGTCTGGCTAAAGACCATCAAGCTCTACGACTCGGACAACAAGGACGCGTGGACCGCGCTTGGCTACGTCAAGAACGGCAGCTCCTGGGTGCTCGACACCAAGCGCCCCTACCCGACCAAAGACACCGGCAAGGGCAGCGACGGCAAGCCGCTCCAGTCGCAATACCGAGCGCTCGAGAAGAAGCTCGCGACGCAGCACCGGTCGATGGCGCGCAAGTACGAGAAGGCGGACCGCCGCGACCGCGCGTCGCACCACTGGCGAATGGTGCTGCGCTGGGTCAAGGAGGACGACGAAGCCTCAAAGGCGCTGGCGCACAAGGAGATCGCCGGCCTCTCCGGCACCGACCTCGAGCGCACGCTCTACGACCGGAGCAAGATGATCGAGAAGGCGATCGAGGCCCAGTCTCAGGTGGATTACGAGACCGAGGCGGTCACCGACGTCAAGTGCGAGCCGCTCGACCGCGCGCAGATCCCCTACATCACGATCACTTCCGAGCACTTCGTCCTGCACGGCGACGCTGACGACGAGGCGAACCTCCGCGAGGCGCTCGAGTGGGCCGAGCGCACGCTGCGTGTCTGCAAGGTCGCGTATCCGTGGGGCGCGCCCGACGCCAAGTGGCCGTCGCAGTGGGCGTTCTTCCCCGCCAAGGAGACCTACCAGCAGGTCCTCAAGGCCAACCAGGTCCCCAACCTCGAGTGGCGCCTCGAGAACACGTCGACCTGCGGCATCGGCAACACGGTCGTCGCGGCGACCAGCGGCAAGCAGGTCCTGCTCGACGCCGCGGTCCGCAACGTCGCGCGGCCGTGCTCGGGGCTCTCGTCCGACGGCTTCAGCGAGGGGATCGGCCACACGTTCGTGGGCATGATCTTTAACAACAACCGGCTCTTCTCCGTCGACCTCAAGAAGCAGGAAGGCACGACCGCGAGCGAGGAGGACCGCGAGTTTCAGTCCCCCGACTTCGACGTCTGGAAGAACCTCAGCCTGGAGATGGCGTGGAAGAGCACCGGCGGCGTCCCCGCCAACGAGCTGCCCTTCGCCGACGCATCGAACTTCACCAACGAGCAGCGCATCAAGGCGTGGTCGTTCTGCGACTACATGATGCGCCGCGACCCGGAGATGCTCCGCACGATGGACAAGATCGCGCTGGAGATGAAGTCCAAGCGCATGCGGCAGCCCCTGGAGTTCGAGAAGCGGTTCCAAGCGGCCCACGCCGAGGTGTCGATCCCGCAGCTCGACAAGGAGTGGGAGGACTTCTGGACCGAGGCTTCGCCCGTGCTCAAGGCGATCCAGAACAACACGCCGCCGGTCAGCGCCATCAGCAAGGGCGTCGACAAGTGGTTGGCCGCGCTCAACAAGGCCCGCAAGGCGCGCAACCGCACGCCGGTCACGTGGTCTGCGGTGCTGTCGACGCGCTGCAAGGCGCACGCCGACTACCTCAAGGCCAACAAGGACCAGCGCGGCCCCGCCGCGGAGCACAGCGAGAAGGTCGACCTGGGCGGCAGCTACACCAACAGCCTGTTCGCGCAGATGGCCGTCGTCGAGACCGCGGGCAAGCCGTCCAAGGCCGACAAGCTGATCGAGCGCTGGATCTACAAGCCGGGCTACCGCGACCTGCTCATCAACCATCGCTTGCTAACCGTCGGGATGTACCTCGAGGGCGACATCATGGTGATGAACGCCACCAGCGGCCTCGGCGACCCCAAGGACCCGCAAGCGGGCTTCGACTGCTTCCCGTCGCGCAACGTGCAGCAGGCGACCTACGAGCGCGAGGTGCCGGTCAAGGAGCTCGGCCCCGAGGCCGAGGCCCTGCTGGCCGCCAACGGACGCGCCGGCAAGAAGACGATCGGGTTCCCGCTGACGATGCACTTCGGCAGCAACGGCGGCATCGGCCTGCGCGGCACGCTCAAGTGCCAGGTGATGGGCAAGGACGACAAGCCTGTCGAGGGCGTGCTGGTCTTCGACGACGGCGAGGTCCGGACCACCACCGCGCCCGGTATGGCGACCTTCTGGCCGCTCGACCCGCTGCCCAAGGGCCAGATCCGGTTCATCTGGACCTGGTCGCGCAACGGCCAGGCGGGCAAGCTCAACGGCGCCTTCAACGCCAAGTAGCAGCGGCGCAGCCGGCGGGCTGCGCTACCAGAGCAGCCGCTTGGCCGTCACTTCGACCGCGCGCACTTCGTCACCGCGCGCGATCCAGCAGCGCCAGGCGACGCCGTCGTAGCTGCCGAGCTGGCGGTTGTTGAACCAGTCGCGCAGCTCGGTGACCGACGCCACGGGCTGCAGCAGCGGGCGGCCATCCGCCCGCGCCTTGAGCTCGATGGCGAGCAGCAG
>JAYYEE010000467.1:0-3305 GCA_036160175.1 Planctomycetota bacterium | reverse complement strand
CTCTACTCGACCTTCTTCGTCGCCAGCGCCGGGCTCGCGCGCATCGCCGCCGACTGCGTGATCGTGCTGGGCGTCACGCAGGACACAGCGGCGGCGCGGCGACGCTGGACGCGCGCGTTTAGCGGGCTGTTGCCGGTCGTCAGCTTCGGCGTCTTCGCGTGGATCGAGGCGCCCGCGCAGCTCGTCTTGGCGGGCGGCGTCGCGCAAGCCCTCATGCTCCCAGTGCTTGGTTTCGGCGCGCTTTGGGCGCGCTACCGCTGGACCCCGCGCGGGCTGCAGCCCGGCGGGGCGTGGGACATCGCCTTGTGGGTCTCGAGCGGCGCGTTCGTCGTCGTCAGCGGTTGGTCGCTCGCCCGCCTCTAGCTTGTTTGAGCCCTCGACTGCAGGCGTGACCAGCGCGCGGGCGTGGTCGGTAGCTCTTCCCCGAACGCCACCGCCGCTAGCAGCTCTCCGGCCCATGGCCCGGTCACCGCGCCGCGGGAGCCGTGGCCGAGCGTGACCGCGCGGCCGGGCGCCGCGAAGCCGACCCTGGCGATGCGCTGCGGGGTGCTCGCGCGGACGCCGACGAAGCGGCGCGCGGTCGTCGCCCCGCGCAGCGCGGCGGAGAGCGCGGGGAGGTCGTCGAACCGGTCTCGGACGCGATGGTCGTCTTGCGGCCGCTCGTCGGTCGCGTCGTCGTGGCGGTCGTAGGTCGAGCCGAGCCACGTGAGGCCGTCCTCGCTAGGCGGGCACAGGTAGCCGTTGGTGCAGATGACAGCGCGCGGCGCGGCGGTGCCGAGCGCGACGCCGAGCGCTTGTCCGCGCACGACCTCGCCGCCCAAGACGCGGGCGCGCGCGTCGATGACTAGGTCGGGTGTCTCGGTGTCTTGCTCCCGGCGCACCGTGACGCGGCCGTCTTCGAGGAGCTCGTGCACGAGACCACCCAGGTCGACGCAGCCGCCGGACGGGATCCAGGCGGCGCCGAACGGCAGCTCGATGCCTGCGTGGCCGGATGCCTCCGCTGCTTCGCACCATCGCACGACGTCTGCGGTCGCCGGGTTGTTGGCGCGGTCACGCACCTTCGCCTCGTCGTCGGCGTCCACCGCACAGACCAGTACGCCGCACGCGCGGAAGTGTCTCGACGAGAGTGCGCGGAGCCACCCGCTGGTCCAGCGGAACGCGTCGGCCAGGATCTCTGCGTCAGGCGCCGCGTGCGGGCTGTGTCGCCAGAGCCGCGGCCGCACCGCCGCCGCCGGGACTCCCGACGCGCCGTCCGCGACTCCGTTCGGCGCGATCAGCGTGACCTCGCAGCCCCGCGCCGCGAACGCGCGGGCGGCCGCGGCGCCGGCGATGCCCGCGCCGAGCACGGTTACGGTCCGAGGTGGTTTGGCGGGCGGCGTCATCGGAGACGGATCGGCAGGGCCCTAGAGCTTCGTCGTTGCCGCCGGGCGCGACGAGTCTCGCGGGCTATAGCTTGCGGCTGCGCTCGAGCACGTCCGTGAGCTTGCCGGTGGCCTGCTCGACCTCCTTGTCCTCCAGCTCGAGGATGTCCTTCAGCGCGTCCACTACGTGCGGGATGTACATCGTGATGTAGTTCCGCTTCTTGAACTCGTTGGCGAGCTTCTTGCCCTTGCGGACGTGCGTGCCCAGCTTGCGGCCGCACTCCATCAGCGCCCGCTTGAGCTCCTCCATGATCTCGTCGTAACCAGCGATCGCTTCCTTGGACTCGCTCGTGAACGGCACCCAGACGGACGCGATGTGCACGAAGATCACCATCGGCCCGATGGGGAGCGCGCCGCGTGGCTGCTGCAGCCCGTAGTTCTTCCAGTTGGTGCCGACGACCGCCTTAGTGATGGCGCACGCAGACTGCTGGAACACCAGCGGGACGCGGTTGGCGAAGCGGATCAGCCGCACCGGCTCGTCCGCGTTGCCCATCAGCAGCTCCTCGTTCTTCTTGACCGACTTCTGCTGGATCTTGCCGCTCTCGGTCATCTCGAGCGTGTCGCCGGGGCGGCCGTAGGCGATGCCCACCTCGACCGCGAACGGCCTGCCGCGGTACACGACCGGCTTACGCGAGGCCGCCTGGTAGAAGTCGGCTTCGACCTCTTTCTTGAGCCCGGCGATGATCAAGTCCTCGCCGATCGGCGCGATGCACGTCAGCGGCGGCGCCTTGATCTTGGTCTCCTCGATCGCGTCCTTGATCTTCTGGACGGTCTTGGTGTCCAGCCGGCGCGGGTTGGTCGTCGGCTTGACGCCCGCCTTCTCGCAGATCTCCTTGGCGACGCCAGGGCCGACGCGCGAGAAGTCTTGCTGCAGGAACGCGCTGACCGTCCGGTTCTCGCTCTCCTGGATCATCTTGAGCAGGATGCCGAGCTCGACGCCGTGCGGGTGCGGCTTGATCTCCTCGACCTCCTTGGGGAGATCCTTGGTGTTCCGGACGTACTCGGTCACCGTCCCGTCAGGCTCGGTGAACGTCAGGTTGACGTGCGGGTTGGAGACCGCCATCAGCTTCAGGAATTCCTGGATGCTGCGCTGGCCGCGTCGGTACTCGCCCTCCATCGGGATCGAGACCTCGGTGCCGTGCTTCTTGTCCCACTCGATCGGCTCGTCCTTCGCCTCGGGGCGGTTCTTCGCCGTGTCGATACGGATCGTGTACTGCATCGGGATCGCGCGTCGGCCGGCCTTGCTGCGGACCTTGATCGGTTGGCCGGTCGTCAGCTGGCCATACATTCCAGCCGCCGAGATCCCGATGCCTTGCTGTCCGCGGCTCTGGCGTAGCCGGTGGAACTTCGAGCCGTAGAGCAAGCGTCCGAAGACGTGGGGGACCTGCGCCTTGACGATGCCAGGGCCGTTGTCCTCGACGATCATGCGGAACTGCTTCTCGTTGTCGCCGATGCGCTCGATGGTGACCTTGAGGTCGGGCAGAATGCGGGCCTCCTCGCAGGCGTCGAGGCTGTTGTCGACCGCCTCCTTCACGGCGGTGAGCAGGGCCTTGCGGGGGCTGTCGAACCCGAGCAGGTGACGGTTCTTCGTGAAGAACTCACTGACCGAGATCTCGCGCTGGCGCTTGGCCATCGTCTCGGCGTTGATCGCCTGGCCCTTCTTCGACCGGGTGGTCGCGGCCTTCTTGGGCTTGCTCGCTGCCATTGTTTCGTCGTCGGTCTCGCCGGCGAACAGGCCCTGCTGCCCGGACGTGTTGCTCATTTGGTGACGGTCTCAGTTGCCATGGTGCCAAGGGCGGCGCCGCGCAGCTCTCCCGCGCCTGTGTCGCTCGCCTCGACCCGAGCTGTGACCAACTCGGGCGCTGCGATCGTAGCGACCGCGCG
>JAYYEE010000466.1:0-4353 GCA_036160175.1 Planctomycetota bacterium | reverse complement strand
CGACCGATCGCGAGGTCAAGCGCATCCTCGCGGCGCTCGCCAAGGACGAACTGACCGACGACACCGTCGTGGTCATGTTCTCCCACCACGGCGACGGCATGCACCGCCACAAGCAGTTCCGCTACGAAGGCGGCCTGAAGGTGCCGCTGCTGATCGCTGGCCCTGGCGTCAAGGCCGCGGTGCGCCCAGACCTCGTGTCGGGAGTCGACCTCACGGCGACCGTGCTGGCGATGACCGGCGTCGCCAAGCCCGAGAAGATGGAGAGCCGTGACCTGTTCGGGCCGGGCTACGCGCGCCCCTTCGTCGTCAGCGCGAGAGACCGATGCGACTACACCATCGATCGCATTCGCGCGGTCGTCTCCAAGCGCTTTCGCTACATCCGCAATGAGCTACCAGACCGCCCGTACATGCAGCCGCAGTATCGAGACGGGTGGCCCGTCACCAAGGAGCTCCGCGCGCTCGCCGCGGCTGGCGACCTCGATGAGGCGCAGATGCTGTTCTACGGCGACGCGCGACCGCCCGAGGAGCTCTACGACCTGACGAAGGACCCGCACCAAGTACGCAACCTCGTCGGCGACCCTGTGCACCGCGGACCGCTCATGCTCCACCGGGCCATCCTCGACAACTGGATCAAGCAAACCGGCGACCGCGGCCAACGCCCGGAGAGCGAGGCAGGCCTGCGAGCGGTCCTCGAGCGCTGGCAAGACAAGTGCGTGAACGATGAGTTCCAGCCAGTCCGCGCGCGCGTGTCCGCGGAGAACGCATCGAAGCGCCGCGTCCTGATCCTCGGTGACTCGATCTCGATGGGCTACACACCCGTCGTCAAGCGGCTGATGCGTAACGACACGCTGGTGACGCGCCCGAACGAGAACTGCGCAGGGACGACCAAGGGGGTCGCCAACATCGACCGTTGGCTAAAGCGAGACGGCGGCCCGTACGACCTCATCTGGTTCAACTTTGGGCTGCACGACATGAAGCGCGTGAAGCCGAGCGGCGCGAACTCGAACGACCCTGCCGACGCGCGCCAAGCCGAGCCTGAAGTCTACGAGCGACAGCTGCGCGAGATCGTCATCAAGCTGAAGGCGACCGGCAGCGCCTTGGTCTTCGCGACGACGACGCCGGTGCCGGCGGGCGGCGTCAAGCCCCACCGCGACGTCGATGACCCTGGACGGTACAATCAGATCGCGCGCGCCGTGATGCGCGAGCACGGCGTCGAGGTCGTCGACCTCTACCGCTTCGCGCTCGCGCGCCAGGCCGAGATCCAACCGCGCGTCGACGTGCACTTCACCAAGGCAGGCTCGGCCGCGCTCGGCCGCGAGGTGGCCGACCAGATCACCGCGCGGCTCGCGCGCTGAGCCGCGCCGCGGCTGCTCAGGACGGCAGGTGCTGGAGCAAGAAGAAGTGCCAGCCCAACAGGACCGAGTAGCCAACGAAGACGAACGCCATCCCGACCCTCGCCGAGCGGAAGTGCTTCGCGATCATCAGGAACGCGCACGCGAGGCCGATGCCGATCGTCTTGAGCAAGATGAACGGCCACGGGTGCCACTCTGACTTGAGCAAGACCTCCACCAACGGGTTCAGCTCTTCGCCCCCGTGGGAGAGAAACAGCAGCGTGAAATACGCGTCGAGCACGTTGAGGGCGACGATCGCCAAGACGACCAACAGCGTCCCCGGCCCGTGGATGTCGACGAAGGCGCCTTCACGCTCTTCGTCACGACGGATGCTTCGACGCCGGCCACCCCACAACACGTAGCGGCTGAACATTGGCGTCGGACGCCGACGACGGTCCGCGACCGCGCGACGCTCGCCGTCCACGTCCACCTCAATCGTCCGCGGCTCCTCGCGCGACTCGCTCTCTCCGACCGTCTTCGTCACTACAGCACAGTATCGATCGCGGCTCCAAGAACAGCGAAACCTGAATCGAGACTTCGAGGATGGCGCCATGGCAGCGAACCATCGCGCCCTGACCACTTAGTTTCTTGGCGCCCCGCGGCGCGACGGACAAAATGAGCGGCTTCGCTTAGCCGCCGAGCGGAGTCTACGCGCGTAGACGACCTACGCCATCCGCCGACCGCAGCCACGCGACCAACCCGGCCCATCACGCACGTCCCCGTCATCAACTTTCAGCTCGAAGGGATCACCGAAGCCGAGTTCCGCGGAGCATGCGACGGACACGCCGAAACCTCCGCCGCGATCCCCGGGCTCATCGCCAAAATCTGGCTCGCAGACCCAGACGCCAACACCTACGGCGGCGCCTACACCTCTGAGGACGAGGCCGCGTGCGACGCCTGTAAAGCTGGTGAGGTCTTCGCAGCGGTCGCTGGGAACCCAAACTTCGTGAACGCGACGGTCAAGGACTTCGGCATCGCCGAGGGGCCGACGCGCGTCACGCGCGGGCAAAAGTAGTCACCCGCAAGCCCGACGCGCCGCGCCGCCTCGCAGTCACGAGGCGACGTCTGCGCAGCTCAGACGAACTTCGTCACGCCGGGGATCGCGACCGGGTGCTCCGGAGGCGCGTCATCCCAGGTCATCAGATTGGGCATCAGCACCTCTTGGCTGTCGTGCGCCTGCTCCCAGGTGATGCGCTTGCCGGTGTAGGCGGCCATACGACCCATGATCGCCATCAGCGTGCTGTTGCACATGTACTCGCCGTTGTTGATCGGCCGGCCGGCGCGGATCGCAGCGAACATCTCGTCGTGCTCGGCTTGATACATGTTGCGGGACTTACCGGCGTAGCGCCACTTGTCCTCGCCGGCGACCTGGTGCGCGAAGATGTTCGCCTTGCCCTTGGTGCCGAAGATGTACTCGTTCACATTCCGCCAGCAGTTGTTCTGCTGACGACACTGCGCGATCCCGCGCGTGCCGTCTTCCCACTCGTAGGTGGTCGAGAAGTGGTCGAAGACATTGCCGAACTTGGGGTCGGTGCGCTTTTGACGCCCGCCGAGCGAAGTCGCCGCCTTCGGATAGACGTCGCCCTTGATCCACGCCAGCATGTCGAGCGTGTGGATGTGCTGCTCGCCGATGTGGTCGCAGGAGAGCCACGTGTAGTAGAGCCAGTTGCGCACCTGCTTTTGCAGGTCGCTCCAGTTGTCCTCGACCGGACGGAACCAGAGCTCGCCGGTGATGTAGTTGCCCTGCATCGTCAGGATGTCGCCGATCGCGCCCTCCTGCAGCTTCTGCACGGTGGCGCGGCGGCCGTCGTGGTAGCGATAGCAGAGCCCGCTCACGACCGAGATGCCCTTCTTCTTCGCCAGCGCGCACGCCTTCTCGACCCGGCGGACACCCGGCGCGTCGGTCGCGATCGGCTTCTCCGCGAACACGTGCACGCCCTTCTCTACCGCGCGCTCGATCTGCATCGGGCGGAACCCAGGCGGGGTCGCGAGCAGCACGACGTCGACGCCCGTGGCGAGCACCTGATCGAGCGCGTCGAGCCCGACGAAGCGGCGCTCGGGCGTGACCTGGAACTGGTTCTTACGGCCCGCGCCCTCGGCGCCCTTCTGGATGCCTGCGAGGCCGCTCTCCAGACGGTCCACGAACGCGTCACCAGCCGCGTAGAGGATGTTCTCCTCGTCGGCCATGATCGACTGCAGCGCCGCGCCAGACCCGCGGCCGCCGACTCCGACGATGCCGACCTTGAGCTTGCCGCCGCCCTGGTGGACGGGAGAGGCTGCGCGCAGCGCCCCGAGGGAGCCAGACGCGACGACCGCGCCGCTAGCCGCGGCCGAAGACTTGAGGAACGAACGACGAGAGGGCTGCTGGGTTGACATGGATCAGGCTGCGGACAGAGGGAGGCCGTAAGTCTAGCGGGTGCCCCACCGCCGATGAAGCCCGAGGACGGACTCGACAGAACCGCCGCCTGGGACGTATTCTCGCACGGGCCGAGAGGCCTCTTGATCCTGACCGGCGGCGACCCACTGCCGGATGACCCCACGCCCCGCGTCCATGTTGCGCCGATACGCCCTGCCTGTGCTGCTGCTGTGCGGCTGCAAGACGACCACGCCTGAAGAGCAGGAAACGCTGACCGCCTGCCAGCGAAACGCCCCGATCTATTTCGAGGGCGGCAAACTAGAGCAGGCGATGATCCAAGCGGAGCGCGGCTTAGAGATCGACCCCGACGACTACAAGCTCAACGCGATCAAGGGCGCCATCTTGCTCCGCGCCAGCGAGCGCAACGCCAAGCTGCTCGACCGGGCGACGCAGCAGCTCGCGGCCGTCTACGAGCGCCGTTCGCCGCTGCGACACGAACCGTATGTGCTGCTCTACTACGGCCTCGCCCAACAGAAGCAGGGGCTAAAGAACCTGGGAGAAGCGATCCGGCTGGAGGGCCGCGCGCAGCGCGCTGGCGACCAAGGC